>NZ_WJYH01000043.1:0-36957 GCF_009668065.1 Acinetobacter sp. RIT698 | reverse complement strand
GCAAGTTTGATCGTTAATTCAAAATATCTATATTTAATATTAAACTTGAAACCAAAAAAGCTAATCATCATGGGACTAACTTATGTGTTCAAACTATGAAATTCCCAACCGAAGTGCCCTCACCCTACTTGATGTCAAGCCTGATCAGCTAGATCTTGAATTAAAGTCACACGTTTATCCAGGTTATCATGCACCAATAATCATGCGTGGTTTTGATTTAGATGTTGGTAAATTCGGTCTATTGCCATCGTGGGCAAAAGACTTCAAGTTCAGTTCTCATACTTATAATGCTCGAACTGAAACTGTTGCAGAAAAACCAAGCTTTCGACACGCATGGAAGTACAGTAAATTTTGTCTTGTGCCAGTCCAAGAGTTTTACGAGCCCAAGTATATTGAAGGTAAACCACATTGGTACACAATCAAACGTGAGGACGACCACCCATTCACCGTTGCTGCAATCTATGATGATGCAGTAATTGATGGAATAAAAATAAGATCATTTTCAATGCTCACTATTAATTCCGACAATCATCCTTTCATGAAGCAGTTTCACGCGCCTGCCGATGAAAAACGCTCAATTATAGTAATTCCAGAAGAATATAGAAAAGATTGGCTCAATGTTGACCGTGAAAACGCACATGAGTACTTCTTTGAAATGCGTGACGAGTTTGTGACTTTCCCGCGTGACCATTCATCTGAAGTAGCCAAACAAAGTGATCTATTTTAGATCACCTATGATTATCCACAGCTTTTAAATTTGAAATTTTAAAACATACAAACTAAACTCTTGAATATGTAACGTAATCAAGTGGTGTTTTTATGAATATTAAATTAGATGACAGCTCATCAAAAGCTAAACTTCAAAGGCTTAAAGATGCAAATCTAGATCACTTGAAAAACTCAAAAGTTATTGATATCAAATCATATTCAACTAAAGCGGCATGTCTATCTGACATATCAAGAATATCGTCATTTCAGGCAATCACGAAGTATTCCATTCCACTTGTTTTAAACAAAATTGCTGCAGGCTTCCCCTCCCCAGCAGAAGACTATATTGATAAAACAGTCGACATGAATGACCTCCTTATTTCAAATAAAGAAGCCACATTCATTGTTCAAGTTGAGTCTCTTTCGATGAAAGACATTGGAATTGATATCAATGATTACTTGATTGTTGATAGAAGTATTCGCTCACAGCATCAAGATATCGTTATCGCATTCATCGACAATGATTTCACTGTAAAAAGAATGATGATTACAAAACGCATGTCTCATGATGAATTGTTTGATATTTTTCATAATGAAAGTGATCTTAGAAATTTGCCCGCAGTATGGCTTAAACCTGAAAACATTGAATACAAACCTATCCTCCCCCGCAATGAACAAGAATTAGTAATCTGGGGCGTTGTCACCAAAGTTATTAAGAACTTTAAATGAAACATGAAGAAAAGATATTTGCTCTTATTGATATCAATAATTGCTATGTCTCGTGTGAACGCTTCTTTAATCCCAAGTTGAATAATGTCCCTGTCATCGTACTCTCAAACAATGATGGTTGCGCTGTTGCTAGATCAAATGAAGCTAAAGCTATGGGCATCAAGATGGGTGTTCCTCTCTTTCAGATCAAAGATGTAGTCCAGAAAAACCATGTTCAAGTGCTTTCAAGCAATTACGCGATATATGCGGAAATGTCACGTAGATTTCATTCGATACTTGCAGGTTATGTCGCACCACATGAGCAAGAGATTTACAGCATAGATGAATGCTTTCTAGATCTCACAAGTTTTAAGAATAACTATGATCTTGTGGAGTATTGCCAGGGAATGCGCGAACGTATCCAAGAATGGATCGGATTGCCCGTATCCATTGGAATAGGAAGATCAAAGACTGAAGCAAAAATCGCTAATCACATGGCGAAGAAAGGCAAACGTTTTAATGGGGTGTGTGATCTGGCCACTATGGACCCAAAACATCGTGATTACTTCTGGTCATTAGTAGAAGTTGGTGAAGTATGGGGTGTAGGGAGAAAGCAGAATAAAAAGCTTAATGAAATGGGGATAAAAACTGTTTTAGATTTATCTAAAGCGAATCCTCCAATCATGGGAAAAATGTTCACTGTCTGCATGCAGAGAACAGTTTTAGAGCTTCAAGGTATCTCATGTATGCCTATTGATGACCAGCCAAAACCGAAACAGCAAATTGTGGCAAGTCGTTCTTTTGGTGTGAAAATCACTGAGCTGCAGGACTTAAAAGAAGCAATGTCGAAGTATGTGCAAGACGCTGTTGGGCGCTTGAGAAAAGAGAAACTATTGTGTGGTGTTATCACGGCTTTTGTTCAATCAAACCCATTTGACGCTTCTGTGCCCTATTACAGCAAAGCACAGACCTATAAGTTCGCTGAACCAACTGACTGTGTTCTTGATCTTGTTGAAGTTGCTTACTTACTATTGGAAAGAATTTATAAACCAGACATCAAGTACAAAAAGTGTGGTGTGTTTTATTCAGAGTTAATTCAAAAGTCAAATCATATCCCGGACTTGCTTTCTGACCATGAGGCAAGAATACAGAATGAAAACTTGATGCAAGCCTATGAAGAAATACAGACAAAGTTTGGCAAAGCTAAGATTTCTGTAGGTCCTTGCTATTTCAAAGATCGAAAGTGGTCTATGAGTCGAGATATGTTGTCTAAGAATTACTTTACAAAGAACGGAATGATTAAGGTTAAGTGAATTTTAGTCAGAGTGGGCTTTTTACTGTTAATAATTAGACATATAATTACGTCAAATATTTTATAACCACTTAATTATGACTTTAAAAGATTCAGTTCAGACCGCAATTTTAGTTGTAGGATTTTTTTCACTCCTTGTATTTGGGGCAACTTATTATTTTGTACTTATTGATCCTGATTCAAGCAGCTACCCCTTAAAGGAATCATTGTCAATAACAGCTAGTTTTTTTGGTGGTTTTTCAACATTGGTAGCAGCATATATTGCTACACATCTGTATGAGGATTGGAGAGTTAGCCAAACTGCAATAAATAGGGCTGAATTAGCTAAAAATACACAATTATCACTGTATTCACTCGTGTGTTTATGTACTTTTTACTATAAATTAGCGTTTAATAAAAAAGCAATTCTTAATGGAGTAGATTTACCAGGCATAAATGAAGATTTTAAAAATAGAGCAAAATTATTGCCTTGGGAGTGTCATGTTTTAAAAAATGAATTTAAAAATGAATTTGATGTTTTATTTAAAAAATTTGAATTATCTCTACTAATGTATGAAAGATCTTTTGATATGCAATTTAAAGTTGATCAAAGCCATCTAGATAACTATCGATTTGCTATAGGTGGCGTGCTAAGAGATTTATCTCAATCCAAATCTAAATCTGAAATTAATTTAATGGCAGCGCATATGAACAAAATGCAATCAGAATTTGAAGAACATTTTGTAAAAAAGATAACAGCTGAAACATCTAAACATATCAATATAAATTCTAATGATTCAATTATTTGATATAATTTTATTCTTCACATCATCCAAAGCGTTAAAATAAATTCATCACAAGTCTTGACATTATTTTATTTTTTTATATATTTAATTTAAAACATATGTTTAGCACTACACAATTCAAGTTTTCTTTTTTGTTTAGCCCAAATTACTCATCAAAGAAAAGTGTTTAAATCTCATAATTGTGCTATCAGTTCTTAAGGTGTCAGGCAATCCCCTAAGTTTCAACAACATTAATTTGTTTTTGGAGCTTTTGCTTATGAGAAAAGATACCACTCAACCTATAAATATATCTAGAAAATTCTTTAAATTCCTTTTTAAAGAGATCTTGCGAACAATTGTCATTTATCTACTAAGGTTTTTATTTGAATGACTTTATTAATGCATCATTCAAAGCGCTACACTCATTGTATTTGGCAACTGTATCAATGATCCATAGCGTGATTTCTTTACCCTGCCCTTAATGCTCTTTAGGGTAGGGTTTCATTTAGAAATGACATTTCTCTAAAGTTTATCATTAGGTGTATTATGTTAATTTTAGAAATAAACAACAAAAGGAATAAGATGAGCGATGACTTTCGTTTTGTAAGTGATATAGCAAGCTCCTTAAGTGAGTTTAAGAAACTTATATCTAGTAATATATTCAACCAACCACAGAACCCTTTTTTTAAGTCAGCTTTAATTCACTTACTCATCCTCTCTCGAGATTTAACACATAAATCATATATAAAAGGGAAAACCATTGATTTTACAGATGATATGGTGGTGACTAATAAAATTAACAATGTAACATTCCTTATAAAACACGCAAGAGATGCTGTATGTCATATCGACTCAGACAATCATGTTCTATCAAAAGAAAATAATATTATGTTTACTTATAATGTAATAGTTGGAAAGGGAGTGTTAGCGCAATTTGGTGATTTAGTTATGTCTTCAGACTTTGACGATGATATCTGTATATTCTTTGGTGATCAAAAAATTTATCTTTTTCGTCACATTATAAGAGCAGTTAAAGAAGCTGAAAGCTATTTAAAAGAATTATATAAGAATTCAGAATATAATTTCTTCTTAAGTAATTGTTAAAATTAATTATCTCCAAATTCTTAAGTTTTAACATACCTCTATGAAAATAAATAATTCTAAATTTAACTTATTTATCCAAATTAGTTTTAAGTGAATAAGCCCTCACTGCGAGGGCCACGCTTCCCTTAATCTTTCTGCATCAGCTGCGTGTCCATCAGCTTTTTCTGCCATTGTTCGATATTCAATGATGCAGTTTTCGAGTATGTCACCACTGGTATTGGTGTACTCAATAATGGTTTCTTTGGAACTACTGGACAAGCGACTGCCTGCAATTTTGAGTTGCTTTGACAAGCTGTCAGCGCTGGCATTAGCAATGCGACTATCAGACTCAATTTGTTTAATTTTGGCATTATAGTTTTGCTCCGCTTCTAAACGTTGTTCAGACCATTGTTTCTCTTTGAGTGCTGAGTCTGCTTTGGCCTTTGCATTTTCAGCTTGCAGAATAATTTCAGTCTGTTTAAATTTCTCGATCTGGCCTGTTTTGTGGTTCAACAAGGCAAGGCAAACAAACAATAAAAAAGCAAGAAGTCCGATTAAGATTCCTCGCCAAAACTTCACAGCTAAATATAGGTAGGTCATTTTAAAAATAACTCCATTTCAGCTTTGCGACGTTTTACCAGTCCTGCCAAAACACGCCCACCCGCCTTATTCCACTTTGGAAATTCAGCTGCAGCACCTTTGTAGTCTTTGGCATTTAGCTTTTTAAGCAGAGTTGATTTGCTAAGGTTGCCTTCACCAAGATTGTAAGTGAATGAAGACAAGGCATCGAATTGGTTTTGATTAAGAGGCGCTTTCACCAAACGATTGATAGCATTTTCAAATACAACCAAGTCATTGCGAAGATAATGTTCTGCTTGAGATTCAGTGCATGTATCACCTTTTTTTACACGCACACCGTTCGGATATTTGATTGTGCCAAATCCAATGGTCCACACACCCACACCATCGTCATAGGCTTTCAAGCGCTTACCTTCAAAACCTTTGATTAGATTAACGCCTGGGTTACTTGTTTTCATGGCAACTTACCTCCCGAAACTACTGCTTTCCAAATCAACACAAATGTATCGATCGCTTTACCACCTAAATGCCCTGCCATGCCTGCAAGTACACCTATCAGCACCAACGGCATATCCCAATAAATACATAATAGAACTGTGATAATCCCTGCGAATGCAGAGATAATTAACTCACCGAAAAGTCGCATAAATATCTCCTTCAACGGCTTGGGTTCTTTTGACTGATTTAGTCTGCGAATAAAGGCAACCAAGCCTCCAAGCATTGCTAAAGCAATCATCCAGCCGTATGTAATGAGACCAGTAACGATCTCTTTTAATGTCTCTTTATCCACAAAACCCCCTAATTTTTGGCAATAAAAAAGCACCCGGTTGGGTGCCTGTATTTGGTTAATTTCATACTTCTATCTGAACCACAGTGCCCTCTGGTGCAGATCTTTTGATTTCATTATTTGAGATAAAAACCTTTGTACCGATTGTGAAGCGTGTATTGCTTGTACATAGCACTAGACCACTCCCATCGATCACTAAAACCTTATATTTGGGATGATCCACATGGGTGATGGTCCCAATAAATTCAGGTGATTTAGGTAGTAAATTTAGTAAACGTTTTAAAGCATTACTCATCTCGATTCACCCGTTCAACCTTAATTGCTTGATTGGTAACTGCATGAGTGAATGAGACAGAAACAGCATCAACTATGCCCCACCAACTCCCATTAAAACCGATCAATTCACCTGGCGAACATTCACCGATTTCAGCACTATTCGGCATCGCGATACTATGTGTTTCAACCATTCCCGCTTTTGCTAACTCAGCTTTCCCAAACACCCCCATGCTATCCACTGTAAATAATGGGTTATTCACTGTTTCAAGCAAAATATCTGCTGCAGTGCCTGAACGTTTAACTTGCCCAGTGTTACCATTTCGATCATTACTCAATGTAATACCGTTATAGTCTGGATAGAGCTCATAGTCAGTCGATAAATCCGTGACTATACTTTCGGGAATTAAACGATCGTAATCATTCAAAATCACGTTATCCCAAAAGGTTTTTTTGTACTTCGGTTTGATCGTGAGCTTATTACCGGCTTTCTCACTGTAAACAAAACCTCCTGCACTTTCTGCCAACATTTTAATGACGGCAATAGGCGTTTGATTGGAATAACTTAAACTGTTGATTGGAACAATCCAGCCCAGTACATCAACCAGTTTCCAATTCAATTCTGCTTGATTATTCACACGATCTAACTCAGCTTGAGCTAACTGTACTGAGGTTCTTTCATTCTCCTGTAAATAAGTTCTTGTGGGGGCGTATGGCGCATCGAGTAATGCAGATTGACTACGCCCAGATAAGGTATAAGTTATATAGCCAAACTTTTGGGATCTGCTGCGGTTTTCGAGTAGCATGTGATGCTCATGACCATTCACCATAATTTTTAAAATCACAGGTTGAGCATTGACTGGCTCAAGTTTACTGATTTCACTATTTGGAACGGTCAAGCTATACGACCAACACCATCGACTGCGATCGCTACTATAATTCCCATCAAGTACGTTGATATTTTCACCATTATCTAACCGTGTTACAGATAATTCATTCACGATGTACCACCAATTCTTATTGCTGATTTCAGGAATTTGCGGTTTCTGAGGATCAGGTAAACATTTATCAGGTTCAAAATTTAAATGAGCGTTTAAGCGATCAACTTCATCAGTGGTGCAACAGAAATTGAGCCTTATACTTTTCTTATTCCATCCATTAGGTGTAATTTCTTCAGGCTTTGGCCAAGGCTGAATTGCATGTTTTCGATAATGAATTGATTTCGCTTTTTCCCAAGGAATTGCGTCTGTTGTTATGAACTCTAAGCCTTGATCAGCAATGAATTGATAACGCTTTTCAAACACATGAGCGACTTCATGTGAGTATCGAATAATCTTGTTCTTTCGAACCAATTCAACCCAATCAAAAATTGCATGTATCTTGAGTTTATTGGATTCTTCAAAAACTAAATTTTGAGTAATGAAAGCTAGTTTATTTTCTTGCCAAACAAAGCCTGAAACACCTCTCAAAGTCACAGCCTGTTCATATACAGCACGTACAGCCCTATGTAGATTCAAGCCTTTTTCAAAACGATTGAACGGCTGAATACTTTGAGTTATACCAGATTCAAACTGAAGCCCATTTTGATGCGAGCGAATATAAGGATCTGACCAAACTAAACCAATTGAATTACTTAAAATTCTTGCCCGACACTGAAATGGATAAAGACTTTCACCAAACACCCCACGATTAAAATTTATATCAAAACGTGCATTTGATTCGGATTTAAAACTTGTTTGGATGGTGCTTTGCAGACTACAAAAGCGATCAATGATGACCGCATCTATAGCAGCATTGAATGCAGTTTTTACATTACTATCAATTGTTGAAGCATCACCCACCACACCTGTTATATAGCTTTCTAAGCGCGTCGATATAACTGAAGAAAGCGCATTATAGTCGTAAGCCTGAGCTTGCATTTTGGCAATGAAAGCTGTGTTTATAACGGTTTCTAATGACGCTGTTTCTGCATTCTCAGCCCCGAAATTTAATACTGTGGATCCTGTCGCAAGATCTTTAAATTTCAGGTCGACATGGTGAATCTTTGGAGGTGTATAGTTAGACACATGCTCACCTCTTAAACGTTCGGCTTAAACACAATCGAGTTCAACATTAAAGTGCTACCCTGTATTAGTCCCGGATTATTTAAGCTAATATCTGTTCCCACTTCAAAATCAGCAACAGCTTTCCCTGCTCCATTGAATAAACGTGCCCATACCGCTGTGCCATTTTTAACAACTACAGAAGCATCAGTTTGATGAAGCTCAATGCTGTCAGCATTCATTTTTTTAAAGCAAGGCTTAGGCAAAGTTAGAATAACCAAGCGAGCTGTATTATCTGCAGCAATATCTAAAGATTCGGGTTTAGAACTGCTATAAAAAACAAAGGTAGCATTTGCGCTACCTTGATCGATGTAAGTTGCCAATGCTTGCAATTGTGCAAGACTCGCTGCAATGGATGGGATAATCATCAGCTCACCTTATCCTGTACTGCAATATTGTATTCGCCTGCTGGATCTACAGCCAAAACATAACTTTTAGAATCACTTTGCCCAAAGAGTAAATATGAGCCGTCACTTTTAGAATGTGCTCGACTCAACAAATCCCCCGTAATTCGATTATAAGCCCGTACTGGACAAGCAATAGGAACGTTTAATTTCGTGGTTATCCCCTTAATTAAAATGTTCGCCTTATGCGCCAATGCTTTGGGTGAAAACTCACCATTCAAGATTTTAAAAGCTGGTCTTGTGCCGACTTGACTAAAATCACTTTCTCCAAACAGAATTTTCATGCTTTAACCTCCATCGTAAATGGTGAAAAATAGCATCCCCAAAACATTGTTTGTATCTGAGCGAAATCGACAACCGATATATGCTTTATTCGGTTCAGAAAAAATCGTGTAATTTGCAGTAGCAGTCGCATCATTCACACAGGCTTGCACCAACGGTAAAGCATCCATAATGTAACCGTCAGGATCTGCAAAATACAAAGGTGATAAAATATAACCTTCAGTTGGATCTGATTTAATTAGATTTGATGCAGCACCCGAGATAACACTTCCAAAACCACTTATAAAACGACTATATCGTGTGTTTACCATAGCCCCTGTATAGCCTGTCATTGCTGCGACTTCTACTCTGCCTGTATTAGAAAGTGATGTTCCAGTTATAATATAATCACTAGAACCACCAATATGGTTTACAGCACTTAAAAATGGTTTTGCAAGGCCCTTATGTTGTACTACACCAAATCCATAAGGACTCTCAAGAACAGCATTAATTGTTGAGCTATTGATTATATAGAAGCTGTCTTTAGTACCAATCAACACCCAGGGACGGTAACCATTTGTTGGGCTTGTTGATTCATAGGCGTATTGTGTAGTTGGAGCTTGATCCGATGATGCATAACGCCACTTATACCATCCGTTAAAAGCGCCTTCTCCAACCCAATTTCGAGTTGGCTTTAATGGATCGAATGGGGCTTGATTGCCAGTTAGATCATTAATACCAGTGCAAGAATCTAAAATCCCCACTTTGGCAAATTTTGCATAATTGGTGTTATAAGCAGGATCTAAACTATTATCTACCCGTAGAAAAAATGGATTTGCTATTCTATCTTTGGCGCTATAGATCGCTTTTTGTGTGCCTGAAAATGGTTTGGTCCATCCTAAGGATGCCAATTTACAAGAGATAGTTCCAGTAGCAATTAAATCTGGTGAATTGACTACAAATTCAATCGTGTTTGATGTCACGCCTAAAACTTTATGCTCACCGTTAAAAATCTGTTGTTCTGCATCAGATATTTCAATAACTTGAAATTGTTTAAAATTATGACTTGTACCAAAGGTTGCAGTTGCCACACCGTCTTTGGCGACCAATGTTGAAACCAATTGAGAGCCCATGCCTGTAATCAGACAAGCATCAAGCACATCAATCATACAACCCCACGAATTAGAGAGCTGAGGCGCATTGGTATTACTTGAGCTAAACCACTTAATATCAGTATTTGACATTTATTTTACTCATAAAAAAACCGCCTAAGGCGGTCATTAAAAATTAATAGGGGTTATAGGATGCGGTCTATATCACCACGTAGCATGATTTGAAATTGATCTGTAAGCTCAGTGGGTTCAGATTGTTTAACCGTGCGAATTACCCAAACTGGATGCATTGCTGCATGGGTATCAAAAAAGATTACATTGCCATTCGCCCAACCTGTTCCCCATCCCTCTTTTTTAATCTTGAAGTAAGACACTCCTGTAACTGGATTAATCGGGGCATTATCACTATTGATGTTGCCAGTACCAATTTGACCAGAATACTGACCAATAATTCTAAAGTTTGTATTATCAGTGAATACAAGTGCCCAACGTTCTTGAATTGCGCCCTTATTCGTCATCAATAAAGGATATAGCGCATCGTTATAACGTGCTGAAATGGGTGCACCTGTCGGCTCATCAACCCACACATTGCTCCAAGTGCCTTGTGAGAACATATTTGAATATCGAGCATACATATCGCCTACAACCAATGCAGATCCAACAATAGTATTTTCAGCCTCATAGTTATGTGTCAAAGGTTTGGTAAAAGTAATCTGCCCACTAATTTGTACATCACGAATTAAACCCATATCCTGATAACGATATTCAATGCTTAAAGGTGGAGTTAGTGCATTTACGGCGAAATCTCCATTTAATGTGACCTCACCATAATCGTAGTCTACAACGTACAAATCGAAAGGAACTTTCACGCCCTTACTGTCTCGGAGCTCACACCAAGAAATACGCTTATCAACTAAAAGATAGGTTTTGCCCGCAATATGATCAGGCATCACCATAGATTTGGCGGCACTGACGATGCCAATATCACCAACTCGGAATATAGGTACACGACCATTCGGGGGCAAACGTGTAGCAGATAGACCCAAAATCGAAGCATCAAGCGGAATATAGGTATATGCCACGGCATTGTATTTCACCGAGTCAGGAACAACCCAAACTGGCACATTAATGTACTTTTTATTCATTTCTTCATATTCTAAAAGTACGTCATACCAGTCTTTTGCTTCAATTTCTGGTCTATTGACTTCAGTAATTTCTGTCTTGGTATAGAAATCAATGTCTATAAAACCAGTTTCATAATTTACTGAACCATGCGCTTTTGCTGTATCTACTTTTCCCAGTTCATCAAACTGGATGGTCAAAGCACCAAATTCAACCGTACTTAATACTACTGTTACTGACGATGGACGAATGGGAATGACAGGAATTCTAAAACTGATATGGTTTAATTCGATTGCGTCTGTAGTAGTGGTTAATGATTGCAATGAAATTGCACTATTGCTTGATGGTGTCCAAGAATCTAGTTCAACGTCGCCTGTTCCATAGTTGATGGATCCTGAGCTAATTCCTGTATTTGAAGCGCTATTTATGTTTCTAAATATCACGCCATTTCGATCAACATAAACATCATTACCCAATTTAAAACGCACTGAATTGGTCAAGACCTGTTCGCTAAACTGTGGAGTTAAATCCACTTTCAGCTTATCAGCAATAATTTGTTTTTCGTTAGAATTTAACTCAGGTGTATCTCGATATTTAATGTTGATATTGGTCGGATAATATGATTTTAATACCTTTTTTTCAGACTGAATAGATTCTGTTTGTGGAGAATAGTAGCCCATTATTTGCTCCATGACTCAAAGACTTGATAGGTTTTTTGATATATCAATACTTCTAAAAATGGCTTAATCAGTACAGCACCAGTTATATAGTTGATGCCCCCGTGGGTGTTGCCTAACTTGTCATTCAAATTTCCCGTTGTATCATCAATTTTTGAATCAGTTAAAACCAATTCTCCCCAATGCTGGTTAAGTTGGTCTTGTAACTCCATTTTTAACTCAATACTGCCTGCTTGAAGCGCATTGCCCGTTCCAACATTAAAACTTAACTCCTGATCTGTTGATGGCGAAGTGATTAAGCTTTGATTTAGAGGGAAACCACTGTTGAAATTGATGGTAAACACCGTACCTTTTTGCGGTAACTGATTTGGAATGAATCTGGCTAGGCCAGTTGCGTAATTTATTTGTCCTGTGGCATCGCCTGTAAACTTGCCTTGTGCATTACTTGTCGCAACTTTTTCAACATCCTCAAGTTTCCATTTCACCATTACACTATTTGCCGCAACAGCCTCACCGAGTTGAAGCTCAAAACTTGGGCTCTCAATGGTTAAGTTTGAGCGTACAAAAGTTGAAATCGGTGTACACCACAACACCAGGATATTACTCCCCACGTCCGCAAGTTCACCTGTAGTCAGCAACCATGATCCTGTTTCATAATTGATTGAGCCAGATCCAATAGACGTTGCCCCAGCTTTAAGTTGTCCAGATCCATCGTCTTTAATTTCATAAAACTTACCTTTCACCATGAAAGATACAGAAACGCTACCCGGTGTAGGAGGCGGAATTAAAACACCTGTCCAGTTTGAACCCTGATTTGCTTGAGTGACTTTAATAGATTGGCTCTGTGTATTTTGAGTTGGTGCAGAAGCAGGTTTAAAAGATACATTTAAATTCAATGATCCTGTACCTGCTGCACTGGTCCATTGAATTAAGCCTTTTTGATAATCAATTGTTCCGACTTGTGTACCTGAGGTTGTTTTGAGTAATCCACCTATATCATTTATCAGTAGATTAAATAAAGTGAAGCTCACACTTGATGGCATGATGCTTGAGCCCAAATAGAGATTTTGAGCTTCGGCAACATAGGTTGGATAACTCGCTGTAACTACCCCATCATTACCTGGCACCAATGCTACTTTTTCACCTGCAGCATTTACATCAATGATTGCAGTTTCGCTTTGAGCACTGGGGATAATCTGAGTAAATACATCCTGGACATTGACTGTAAACTCACCCACTTGAATTTTTTCAGTGGCTTTAGTCGAAGAATAGTATTTACCAGTATCTGCTACCAATGTCTCACGGATGATCGTTGTGGATTTTTCACCGCCATACCAACTTTTTGCAGACAAGCCAACAAAGTCTGTTTCAAGCGGATCGCTAATACTATAAGTCGCAATCTTATATTCGATTTCTTTTAACTCGATGACAATCTTTGAAATACGAGTTTCAACTTTTAAAATACGAACATATTGCTCATGACTATTTACTTTGCCCTCATTTGAAACCAATACAATCGCATCACCGACATTACTTTCAGTTTCAGTGGTAAACATACAGACTTGAATCTGTTTCATGCCCTGCCAAAGCGTATCAAGTGGTGTACCTGCGATTTGCCCACCTTTAGCAAGATATGACTCAACTCTGTTTTGCGCTGATTTTCGCTCATCCGTATAACTTCCTGTGCTGAATAGCAAAGCAGATACTGCAGGATCTTTGGGTGTTTCAGAAATAAATACAGTAGAACCCATTAATAGATCGGTATCATTAGTCGATACTGCAGGAAAAACTTTGCGCATCGATACGTCACCAAGCGTGCGGTCCAATTCAGATACATCATTGAAAAGGTTATTACTCTGACCATCTATAATGACTTGGCCAGAGTATTTACCGCCCCCGTTATCTGTATCAGTCAAACGTTCCGACTTGTAAATTACAATGTCTTTGGTTTCAATCATCATTTAGCTCCAAAAATCGCATTGTGACGTTGTAATAATCATCTTCAGATACTGTAGGAAGGCCCTTAACGGGCTTGGCTTCAATCGCACCAGCTTCATGATTAAATATAACTTTGAATTTTCGCTTATCATGAGGATAATCAAACTCAAGGTAAAAATGCTCTTGAAGTGCTGACCAGTCCATAATTTTGCTGAGTTCACGGCGTTTCACCCACCCCATACTTGCCTCTGAAGGGATTAAAGTTATCGGACGCCCCGCCTTTTTCTTACCCTCTTGAACAATCAAAGCGCCATCAATAGCTCTATCTTGTTTTTGCTCAATAGGATTCCAATCAAATTCGTCAGACCATAAAAAACCGTTCTCTAAAGGAACGGTTTGATTAGTCGCTTTTCGTATTAATTTCATGTATTAGCTACTCTTATTAATGGTTTCAAGTTGCTTCAAAAGATCATTAAACATCGCTTCTTGACTAGCATCACCAGATAAACTCAATGATTTACCATTAAAATTAATGTTGTATTGAACGGATTTACCTGAAACATTCGCACTACCACTATTTATCAATCCTTTCGTAGCATCATTGTTTGAGTACACCTTAGGAGCTAAAGATTGAATTGTGGATTGAGCTTTACCATCATTATATTTTTGAAGTGTCTGTTCGATATATCTTGAACCGTCATAGCCTGCTAATCCTTTCTTTCTTAACTCTTGATACAACATACCTGAAATATCCGTAAGCCCGCCAAGACTTCGATTCTTTTGCAGAACGTCTTGGTCTTTTGCGAGTGCGGTACCAAAAATATTTTGAGCTATTGACTCAGCTTGAGCATCGTCATAACCCATTTTTTTAAGCTCATCCCGGACATAACTCTTCGTATAGGATGTACTTGAAACAGCATTGGATTTTTTGGATTTTTCTTCTTTCGTTTTGGCTTCTGCCTCAGATTTTGCACTTAAAGCCTCATTCCATGCATCAATTGAATTTTGAGCCTCTTCTCTTGCAACCGCACCCATTTCACGATAGGCACTTGTTACACCGCTTGAAACAGTTGAAGCATGAGAAGAAGCAGCTTTATTCATTTCAACATAAGACTGTACAACTGCCTTTCCTGTATCATCAATTTGAACAGATAAACCAAGTGATGCAGCTTTTGCTTGAGTATGAGCAATTACAGCTTGATCACCTGAAGCAATCGCTGCTTGAATGGTTCTTTCATAAGCTTGTCTTAAACTTTCAGCCGTGGCTTGGCCACTACTTTGAATGGTATTAAAATCTGCCAAAGCTGATTGGGCTGCAAGCTTTAACTGCTCTTTAGTTTTAATCCCCAGACGTTCAAATGCTTGCTCAACAGGATTAAGATCACCTGGTAATTTCTGAACAACTTGTCGGATGGCTTGCATTCCCATTGCGACCTGTTCAGTAGATAGCTTTCCTTGTACACCAAATTCTTGAAGTTTTGATTTTGCATAATCAATTTCAGTTTGTGACTTTGCTGTTTCTAACCATTTTACCCACGCTTGATATGTGACTTCGCCAGCTTGCTTGCCCTGAACACCCAAAGCTGTGAGATTTTTTGAGAAGTTAACAACATTTACTTCCCCAGCTTTGAACTTTTCTGAAATTCTACTTAATAGAATATCTAAGTCTAGATCTAAAGCAGTAGCTGCTTTCCTTGCAACATCAGCGGAAGATTTCAAACCTGATGCAACCTCGGCTGAACGCGATTTTCGAGCTATATTTAATTCTTCTTCCTTTGTGTTAATAGCTGCCAATGCATCTTGCGCAGATTTTAAAGCATTTAAATCCCCAGTTTTTCTGGCTTCTTCAAATTGCTTTGTTAAGCTAATTCTTTCGGCAGCACTACTCTTAACAAAAGTTTGATAATCCTCCTCAGCTTTAATAGATTGTTTCTTGGCTAACTCGATAGCTTTTGCATTATCTTCAGTTGCCTTTTTTGCTTCGAGCATTGATGTAACTACAACCTTACCTGATGCCTCTAAAGTCACCATGTAACCTTTACTAATTAAATCAGCTTGCAATACACCATCCATTACACCTTTGTTAGCTTGAATGGCTGCTTCAGCATATTGTTGAACAGCTTTTAGTTTTTCATCCTCACTTGCTTTTTTACCTGTCGTTTCAGTTTGTTGGTCAGCTAGAATTTGATCAAGTTTCACTTTTGAAGAAACAACAGCTTCAGCATCTTTTTGTTTTTGAGTTTTAGAAATTGACTCAAGAGCTTCAATTCCTTTGGATTTAAATTCTAGTGCTCCTTCTGAAGCTTTTTGATAATAGCCTTGGGCTTTTTGAGATAATTCTTCATATTCTTTTAAAGCTGCATCTTTGTATTCACCAAAAAGAAGTTTAGATTTCCAATAGGTAAATGCAGCAGCCACATCATATACAGCACCAGCCAATAAACTAATACCAATTTTTAGCCCACTAAATCCATCACTAATAAAGCCAATTACGACATTTAATGCTTGAAATAGTTTTGTAAGACCGTTGGTTTTATCAGTTAAACCATCAACACCACTTTCGAAATCAAACACACTTGAAAGTGCAGTATTAAGTAAATCAAAGGTGACTTCAAAAGTGCTGCCTAAAACACTTCCTATGTTTTTTAATGCTTCATAAGCTGAAAGCAATGCAGTTTTTAGTGCCTCAATTGTTGCAGGGTCAATTTTCTTAAGTTGATCACCAACCCAAACAAATCCCTCCCCAATGTCATAAAGCACAACATCTAGATCTTGAATATTATCAGCAAGTATTACAAGCCACTGGGCCACGGTAGATGAAGCACCATTTGCCTGATCCATTTGACCAATTAGAATCTCCCAACTTGTAGATATTCGTTGTAAAGCATTACTAATCGTTGTTGGGAATTTATCATATGTTGCTTGCACTGATACGGATTGACTTTGAAGCGCCTTTACTACACGTTCAGAAGAAAGCTCGCCAGCTTCAGCCATCTTGCGAAGCTCACCTGTAGTTACACCTAAGCCTCTAGCTAAAGCTTCAGCTAATCCATAACCACCTTCCATGATGCTGTTAAATTCTTCACCTCGAAGAACACCACCTTGCATTGCTTGAATAAATTGAGTGACTGCACCATCTGCAGCCTCTGCTGTGCCACCACCAATCTTAATCGCCTGGGTAACCGTCTTTGTTAGTTCTAACGCTTGTTGTTGCGTCATCCCCATATCTTTACCCACAGTGTTTAAACGAGTGAATAAATCAGCTGTTGTGGTCAGATTTGAA
Source organism: Acinetobacter sp. RIT698 (assembly GCF_009668065.1). Taxonomy (NCBI): domain Bacteria; kingdom Pseudomonadati; phylum Pseudomonadota; class Gammaproteobacteria; order Moraxellales; family Moraxellaceae; genus Acinetobacter; species Acinetobacter sp. RIT698. Next base: position 19,844 of record NZ_WJYH01000043.1, on the reverse strand, counting down.
TTGGTAGCTAAAGCAACTTGATGGACACCAGCCATTGCTTGGTTAAAGTTACCACTATCTTTAGTGGCAATATTTATACGTGCTGATAAGCTTGTATATGAATCGGCAGCCTGAGCTATTCCTTGTACACTTAGGCCAACTCCCACAGCAGCCATTGCAGCAACTAATGCATTTACAGCGAACTTAGCACCATTCATTCCCTGCTGTAAGCCAGTAGTATTGGCTAACAGGTTTAAGCGAAAATCCATTGATCCTAAAGCCATATATTCCTCAACTTTTTAGCAGGCAATAAAAAACCACCCGAAGGTGGTCTCATTTATGAATATCTTGAATATTTTGTTATTTATATGAGCGTAAACATATCAAGTGATATTCGTTTTCAAATTCAGTTTCAGCTCTTTTCATACCATCAGGGCTACTATATCTAGGTTTGCCATATGCTAATTTAATCATATTTTCTATTGAACTCTTGATTGCAGGTTCAGCATTAGGCAATAAATTATCAAATTGAGAGCTCATAGAAAGTCCAATTTGTCGATTATGCATAACGGCTCTTGCAGTTAGTGATGCTGATCTACAAATATCTTTCCATTCTTGTTCACTATAATTATTTGTTTTTGAGTCTTTATCTTCATCAGCACTAGTTTGATTGTAGTCTTCATTCGAAGTGGGATTTTCAACTTGATTAAAATAAGCGGTTTGTTTAGCTTTAACAGACTTTTCGAGTTCTTTAGCCTTGATTCTTGCTTCATATTCTTTTTGAGCTTGAATTTCATCAATCTTATTTTGCATAAGCCTTGTATTTTGCTCAATTTCTGCCATTTTCAGTCTTGCCATATCTTCTTTATTATTCTTATTTATTAAATAACCAATCAATAGAACAATAATAATAAGAGCGCCTGCAACATACTTCACAGTTAACGCTCCCAAACAATTTTAGTTATAACTCCACCAATAACTGTAAGTGTGTATCTTACGCCATCTATTGTGTAGTAATAATCTGCAGCAAAAGCTAAACGCCCATTTGCATCCCTTGTTTTATATTCATATGAAGATTCTGGATTACCTAATGTATGAATCATATTGCCTTGAGTATCACCTTTACTCACAAAACTATTTGATGATCTTACACTTTGAGCTTCAGTTGCAGCATAAATACCGGTTGAAGTTAAAAATAAAAAAGCTAAAAATAATTTTTTCATGATATTCCCCTCATTATTTGAACAGAATATATATTGCCTTAAAGTTGTGCAATGTGAAATTCAGAATTTATTCATACTATCTATATACTTACTAAATCCATTTTTGTCAGCATGATAAGCAACACGCATATTATTTCCCATGCTTAGCAAGCTATTTCTTTCATTTCGTTGTGCTGCCTTGAGGTACTCTTTAAAAGTTCCAAAGCTATAATTTAAAATATCTAAATGTCTATGCCCTTTACTTATCAAGAACTGAAATGAATCAAACCAGGTGTACTTCTCTTTAGAATCGATTTTCTTATTATTTTCTTGGTTGAAATATGCATTGTTTACCCTGATCACATTTTTAAATAGCTCAAGTAACTCGCCTTCATTTTCTAATAATTTAGGATCTAAATCTGAAACATTTGTTGCTAAAGAAGCAACCATGATTACTTGAAATTTAAGTTTTTTAAAAACATCAGCAAATACTTCATCACTAAAATTATTATTAAACATAATTCTAATTGGCTCAGCAAATTCGGACCATTGATCAAAATCTTTCATTAAAACTTGTCGAATTTCAATTTCGTCATTAAATACTGATCTGTTTGAAGCTAAGAAGAACTCATTCATTTTTAATCCTAAACACAGGCACAAAAAAAGACGCTTATGCGCCCCTGTGCCTGTTGTCTTAATTACGCTGCTGGAATTGTCACAACATGGCCATATAAACCAAGTGTAGGATCTAAGCCTTTTTCAGTGTCTGAAAGTGATTGACCTGAGATTTCGTATTGACCTAACTCTTCATGGATCAATGGGAAAGTTGTTTCAGGTGATTTTTTAGTACGCCACAAACGTACAGCAATATTTTCTCCAGTTGCAGTATTAATTCCTTTAAAGAACAACTCGTATTCTTTATTGAATTCACTCGCGATCGTTGTGTGACTTACTTTACCAGTAGTGAAGCTGGCTGTTACTGGGTCCGCAATTAACTCATTAAATGTAATCGTACCAAACACTGCATCAAGCGTATATTTATCAGCTGCGATCGTCGTAGATCCCGTTTTAAAAGATACTTGAGTTAAGTTGTAGCCATCAAGTTTAATTTCTTGGCCTACTTTAATTGTTCCAAGTACTTGGTCTGTAACTGTAACACTGGCAACCTCCGATTTCATACCTGACAAGATGTATTGCAGATTTGCTTCATCTACTTCTTCAAGTTGCCCTTTGAAATTAACACCTGTTGTCTTGGTTAATACAAAATCGGTGGTCCGTTGTCCTGATGTGCTTTCTTGATGTTCAACCTGATCTGTTGTGATTTCAAGTTCGAATTCAGGAACGTTACCAAGATGACGCATACCCCCAGCAACACCATTCGCAATCTCAGATAGATAAAATTTACCCTGAAGCGAAATATATTTTTTAGCCATCTGTTTTGACCTCTTTAGCTGGTTTTGTTTGTGCAGATGGTTTCACTTCTTCAATGATCTTATCTGCTTCTAATCGTTTAATTTGGTCATCTGAAAGACCACCAATAGTGTCACCTTTTACAAAGCGGCCTACAGGCTGTAAAGCTTTATATGTTTTCATAGTCACCATGATTTAATCATCTGTGCTTCAAATAAGAATGGGAAAAATGCCCGTCCTGCAGTTGTCTTACCTATAGGCACTCCAGCATCCACACGCAGAAATCGTTTGTATCCGACAATCTGCGGTTGATAACCTTGCATTGCCGTAAGAATTTTTCTGATATATGGGTCAGCTAATTGGCGAATCGACATAGTTTCACTAAGTTGAGCTGATGCATCAGAAACACCAAGCGCGATCAACCACTGTTGATAAATTGCATTGGCTTTGCCATCTCCTGATGTATCAGAGATGCGGTCACCAACATAGATAATGCCTATACCCACATCACCAATAAGACATTCAAAAAGATCATCCACATTGAACGGCGTAACAACTTCATCAATATCAGGTAGTTCAGTTTTAATACGCTTCAAAATATCCTCTTCAAGCGCAAAATAGTTATCAATGTTTTGCATCAGTTAAAACCTTGTATAAATATTCTTCAATTTCAAAGAGAATTTCTTGTGAATCATCAACAGAAATTCCCATAAATGGACGAGGCGGAATATAAACGGCCTTAACCTTTACCCAACCACCTGTTGGTGTTTTAAAAGTTAAATACTTACCTGATTTTGGTTTAATCGTGCCCCCAAAATGCAAAATAGGTGCATATTTAACATTTGTTCCAACACTAATCGTATTACCCTGAACCTTTGCGATAATTGAATTATGCAATCGACCAGTATCACGTAGAGTTTGCCCACCTTGGACTTTAGCTCGCCATGACTTTTTCCAAGGCTTATCATCAGTGCCAATTCCTGTGCGAATTCTTTGTTGCACATTAAATTCGAGAATATCTGAGATATCTTGCCAAAGTCCCGATGGATCCTCTACACGATCAACAACTCTTCGCATAAACTCCTGCAACTTATTTTGACCATGCATCTGTATAGAGTCAGTCATATCAAATACTCGGCATGTTATCTAAAATACAGTCTGAGAAAACTCCCCCTTTATACGTTGTACCAATTGGCATAGTTTTCGGTGATGTATCTGCAATAGCCGTCTCTTCTTCACCAGATTCATTGATGATTTTGATTGTCAGAATTCCTCGACCTACTGATACTCGCTCTAGAAACGAAATTGCATCTTCATATCGTTGACGCACTTCTTCACTTGCCTTCGTCTTCCAAAGCAAGTATCGGGCAATATCACATATATAAATTTTGAGATTTTCAGGAACTTCAGGTAATGGGATTGGGTACTTCAAACCGATATATCCGTCGGCAATATTTGAAGCATCTTGAATTGCTGATTTAACCGACTCATTAGTTGTTAAAGCTTTTTCTAATCGATTGATCTCTAACTCACCAAAGCGCAAGACCAGATCTTCACGACTTGCATACTCAGACATATATCACCTATTTAGCTGATTCCTTTGGCTTCGCAGCAGGTTTGTTATCTGCAGGTTGAGATTTTTCAAACTCGGCTACTTTAGCTTTTAACTCAGCTACTTCAGCTTCTGCTTTATTTTTAGCTTCTGTAAGCGAAAGTTCATTTGCTTTCAACTCTGCATTTTCTGCAGCAAGCGCAGCCATTTGGGATGCAAAGTTACTCTCTTTAGGCTGTACAATGGCTTGCTCTTCTTCAATAGCCCCAGATGCTAAAAGGGCCTGAAGTTGTTTAGCTTCAAGCCCTTTGATTTCATCACCTGGTCGAAAGTGACCAATGGATTGTTTTGCAATGTATTTAGGCATTTGAGCCTCCTTGAGAAATAAAGCCAGTACCACCACATACACCATTCTTGTTTGATGGCACTGCAAGTGGCGCTGATTCAGTCATCAAGAAAATTCCGCTTGGATCTTCGTTATACCACTGACGATCAAAATATTTAGCCACTGCCCCATTTGCTAACATGTTTTTAATTTTACATTGTGCAATTGAGCCTTGGGTATCTGAGATAGCACCAAAATAATCATCAGGGATGAAGCGCTTTAAACCATTTTTTAAACGGTAAGTGGCATCATAAACCCACAATTCTTTTTCATCCAAATAGCCTTTAAATGAGGCACCTTCTTGAACATTCAAACTTGGCTTATAAGGTACTGCAATTCCAGCATAAGGCTTCACAAAGCGTTCTTTGAATTCTTCATTATTTGATAAAGCTGCCCAAACCTTTCCTGACATTAGGTAGAGTTTAGAAGCACCCCCATTTGCATCAAGCAGAAGCTTTTCAATAGCTTCGATATCAGTTACAGGTTTAGCACCTGCCTGATTCCATGGAATTAATGGTGTAAAGTTCAGGGACGCATCACGTTCATAATCAACCATGTTATATTCATAGTCATCAGATTGAAGTAAATACTTTCCTTTGAGCAATAACTCCGTTGCCATCAATAAAACAGAGTTATCAATCGCATCATGATTTCGCTTCATAACTGCAATTTGAGCAATGACCATTTTTTCCTGATCAGATAATTGCTGACTTCCTGTAGAGATGATCCCTGCAGTACGTAAACGCTCCATTAAGGCTTCATCAAATGAGGTTGCAGGCGTCACCATGTTTTTTGGTTTGTAATACGCTGGTTGAACAAATTCGACCTTTGCTGCACGTTTAGTATCAAAAGGCTTACCAGGTTGATGTGGGGATACTAAGGGTGCAAGATCATGCACTGTATTGATTTCTGCAAGTGGGACCTCATCACGGTCAAATGATGGGCGATTTGGGAACAGCTTATCTAACAGCCAAGTATCCATTGGCTTATAGTTTGTGTGAATAATTGCAAGCTCACCAACATCAAGTAATTCAAGTGGTGCGCCATTGACAGTAAAAGACTGAGGCATTGTTTAAAATCCTTATACTTTTGAAAATTCGATTTTGTTTAGAGTTGCTTTTGCACGTGCCGCATCATATTTAGATGGCTCTAAATATTCCCCAGCAATTCGCACAGCTTCGATACTGAATACACCACCAAAATAAATTGGAATTTCAATTCCATCAGCTGCCATTTGGGTTGCTTGTTGAGTAGTTACATCTTGGCCACATACAACATTCCAAGTTTTTTCATCTGTTGCATGAGTGACCACATTGGAATCAGATAAAATCAACAGATCCCCAGCTTTGTAAGCCGTTGCAGTAGTCACCTTGGCATTTGCACGACGAAGTTTTTCAACATCTAGATTGAATGGGCGTGATTCTCGGCTCACGTTTCCTAAGTAGGTTTTATTGCTCATTTATTAAGCCCCTTTATTCTGGCCAGCGAAGGCTTGAGCACCAGAAGTAAACTTGTGAGGTTGATCTTGATTAGGTGTACCACCTTGACCACCAGTCGCTTGGTGATTGAATAAGTGTTGCAGTGCTGGATTTATTGCAGGAATAGGTTGCTGTTGTTGTCCTGCTGATGGTTGTTTTGATGAGAACTGACGAAGTTGTTTAGCCATAAAACTAAAAGCTACGTCATCCATATCTGTATAAGACTTAGTATCTTCAGCACTGAATTGAGTGTTTAATTCAGTTTGAAGTGCTGCAATGTCTTCAGTACGTTTTTCAGCTTTAAACTTTTTAAGTTCAGTTTGTGCTTGATCACGTTCTTGCTCTGCTTTAAGACGAGCAGCTTTCTCTTGTTCGAGTTCGCTCACGTTGATGTCCTCTTGTGGAGTTGAGTTTGTTTTACCTGAAAAGGCTTGAATTGATGTCTGAGTGTCGGCTCCTACACCACAGATTGTGATTTCGTGGACTCGCACATTTCTAAAAACATGCAGTGGCCCTGTGAATTCCTGACCATTTACTGTGATCGTCTTACCTGCAGATATTTCCTCAATACTGTCAGGATCTGCCCACCAAGACATTTGAAACGGATATTCTTCATCTGCGTCAGTAACAATTTCTTGAGCACGTGGATTAGATAGGAAGTGCCCCTTAGCTTTGAATTTATTGGTTGTTTCAAATTCAGTTGCCACCCCTACACGAAGTCCACCAAAATGTTCTTCAACTAGACCAATCTTTGGCTTTAATTGAATATTTTGAAGATCAATAACTACTCCACTTCGGCCCCAGTAATAGTGGTTATCAATTCGTCCACCGCTATATACTTCTGCATCAAATGTACGGCGCTTCTTCGTATCATCTTCATTAATCGAAATTGGTACGTTTACGGCTGTAAATTGATGCTTCAGATGTTCTTTCAATTCATCTGGCATTTTTCATGCTCCAATAAAAAAACCACCCGTATAGGTGGTTTTATAATTAATAAATAATTAATTAAAACTTACATCTTTCCAGTCTTTAGGTTTATGTTTGTTTAAAAATTCTGCATCATTTATTCTAGGCACTGTCTCACCCCAATTAGCAGAATTATTTATTATTGATCTAAATTTAGCATTAGCATTTTTAAAATCGACAACTTCATAATCTTTAGCTGCAAACCATGATTTATCAGGACTAGGATCCTTATTTGTCACAATCTTGTTTTTATCACTTCCAGCAAAATCTAAATAATGTGTTGTTTTCTTAATAATATACTTAACACCAAATGCATTTACATTATCTGCCAAATGCCCCGTATCCCCTGCTTTACGCGTGTTTACCCCTTTGTGTTCAGTTGTTGAAACAAATTCTGGTTTATCATTCTTCATCCAAACTATCGCATGCTCCCATTCGTGACGATGTCCTCCCAAATACCCATCATCTTTAACAGCGTACAATCCAAATACACGAGCCTTATATTCAGGTTTATTCTTTGATACAACTTCGTTATAAACTATGTAAGCCTTACTTAATTGGTTAGCATAACCACAATGGCCATTTTTAGCTCCCCCTGTTCCAATGCCATGATTTGCCTTCAATTCCTTTTTGTCTGAATCAAACCAAACAGGTGATGAAGCTAAACAGCCATCAGTACCGAACGCAAATACAATACGTCCTTTGTTTAGGTCAACTGGAGATGGTGGCTTGTTTTCAGCATTAATTGTTAGACATGCAGCCTCATCAGCTGGACATAAGTGTTTTGGCCAATTCTCTGCAAAGGAAGTTAATGGAGTCAAAAATCCAATTGCAAATAATGAGAAAATTGCTTTTTTCATGATTAATACTCTTAATTAATTTTACTAAGTATTAAAAATAAGGCTCAAAAAGCATTAAAAAAATACCTGAAATTGGGTAATATTCAAAAAGGTTGAGTCTATATAAATCAAATAACATATAAAGTGCTATTTGCAATGAACATTCGATTAGCGCGCTCTTCAGTTTTTTTCAAAATCACCTCACTTTCTGTAATATCAATAACTTCTAAATTCAAATCTGATGCCAGCAGATAACCATCCAAGCCTTGTATTTTTGATAGATCAATTGCATGGCCTTTCATATCCAAAATTGTGATCGTTTTACCTGCATTCTCAGCTGTTTTAAATAAAGTAGGCGTTTGAATTCCGATCACATTACCCTTCTGCAAGCTCAATGAATCAAAACCTTTAATATTGTTCCCAGTGAGTTTATTTTTAAGATTCTTAGCAAATCCAAGCATTGATTGAAATGAATCATTCATCCAATCCCAAATAGACTTTGATTTTCTATCAATACCTTTCTTGATTACAGCATCTTTTAAAAGTTCGGTCAGATTCTCATCTTCAGCTGCAAGCTCTACAACAAAGCGCGGGGCTGACGGTGCTATATCTTTGCCACTAACAATCACAGTATCTAAAAAATCATCTAAGATTATTCGGTTTGATTCTTTAAGTGGTTTAAAAGCATTAACGATTTCCTTTTCAACATCTTGCTCAAGCAAAGCAGTATTCTTAATATCAAGAATTTCAGATGAGTAAGGTAGATCTAAAAGATTGTCTGCTATTTTTTGGTCAAGTACTTCATTTAAATTCGAGCCCCAAGTCGCAGGGTTAAAACTCCAACCTAAATTACGTGCAACCTCTGGTAGATCTTCATCTGAAGTAATACCGTATTTCTCAGCTTGCTTCTTAGTTAAAGCAATCACATGGCAACGACACATAAAATCCCACGGCGGGTAATACAACGTCCAAAAAGGATCATCTATGTGCCTAATGATGTTGTTTAACTTAAGGTGAGTTGGTCTTACCCGACTATCATTAATCGCAACATACATCAAATATGGTCGTGATTCCTTGTTAGCCTGTTGCTGTGTCCACCTCCCATGTGCATAAGCCATTTGCATGTTAGTACGATAGATATTTGCTAGGTGATGATCTGAGAGTTCAATGCCCTCATCAGCTATAAGTTTCTTAAACTCATCAAAAGTTGAACCATTTTCAGTTGATTTATTTACCAGCTCCAAAACAGTCTTGATTTGATCGATAGAGGCCAATCGACTTACTGTAGCGGAGTAATGCCTTGTTTTAAGATCAAGTAAGTAAAACTCTTCAGGTAAAACGACATTGCGACTGCGCGCATATTTTAAGGCTTCTACATAATCAGTCATGTCTATTTTCCTTGCCTGGCATGTACATAACCCATTACATCAGACATAAACAACGCTCTCGACATTGTGAGTTCAAAATCATCAACTGATGAACCTTTAGTTGCTGAATACAACTTAGATACCAATTCGCTTGTGTCCGCTGATTCAGATACGATTACTTCAAGTTCTGATTCAGATAACAGAACCTTTGGCTGATTTTTAGCAATCTCTTCAAGTTCAATCTGTTCAGGCTTTAAGTTTTGACTATGAGCTTTAAAATTGAATGAAGTTTTAGGGAGTGCATGAAATTGTGGAGTAGTTAATGTGTTAGCTTCACTCGCAACAGCCACATCACCTTCAATCAAATCATATTCACGTTGGAAATACTGATTCGTTAAATTTGCACCAGCATTCTTAAGTTTTACATCTCGCTCAGCTTGATCTGCTTTTAATGATTTTTCATCACCAATCACTACCGTATGACGTTCCCATCCATTCAATGCACATAGTGCATCTATAATTGCTTGAATTGTCGATGTAATCATTCGAATGTCAGCATTGACTTTATTGTTTTGGACTTCTAAGTGGACTTCTCCTAATGCTCTAGATCCTGCACCATCTGTACCACTCGTGAGAGTTTGTCCCAATACAACTTTTTGAATACTTCTTTCAACTTTCTTATCAAATGATTCAAAGGCTGCAGATCCACCATTTCCATTTGATGCCGCTGAAAGTAGCTCAACAGATTCAGTATCATTTATAGATAGAACAGAGCTTGCATGAGCATTAAGTAATGCAGTCATCATTTCTTTGACTTGTTTTGATTTACCTAATAACAATGGATTACCAAAGCGCTCAACAAATTTAGCCCAAAATTTAGTCGTTCCATTTTTAAAAAACCACAACCAGTACAAACGACTGAAAAGTGCCTCACCTAATGGATTCTCATAAGTAGGCTTACATTGAGTTAAAAAATGTTTGAATTGTTGATTACACTCAATATCACGATTTTGATCATTATAATTTTGCAATAGTAATAATCTTCCATCATTCTTAGGATCGAACCATTGCATTGGTTTTACGCCTATCCATTTCCATCCAACGAAAGGCGTAATCACATCACCTTCAACATGTAGCATATCCTTGTTATATACGGCTTCAATTACCGAAAAACCGTACCACCGCGCATTCTGAGTGCCTAACACTAACTCAGACCACCATCTGGTCAATTGTTGAATCAGAATTTTGGTTTGAATACCGTCTTTTACACCGCTTTCAGGGTCTAGTCTAAACGGCGAACTCTCAAGTTTATCCTGGCGCTTTTCGACACACTGATAAATTTCATCATCGTACATCAACACAGATAAGCGATGACGAGATACGCCAGCCTTTCTTAATACTTCATCAACATCGGGCATACGCGTTAAGAAGTTTAAAAATGCTGTTTCCGCTTGTTGAGTGTATAAATGCCCACCAACAGATAGAGGGCTATCTACTTCCTTTTTCTTACTTTTCTTAGCCATTTTAGCCTGCCATTGGAGGTTGATAATTCAGCATGACCGTTGCCTCTTCGACTGCATCGATCAAGGTATCAACTTGGTCATCATGATCGTGAGTCATCGCAGCATTGAATGCCTCACACTCTTCAGTGAAATCAGCAATCCATTTTGAGTTCATTGGTAGCATTACGAACCGGTCTTCTGGTTTATTTGCAAAGTCATGTTCAAGTGGTACCTGTATATCCATAAAGCGAGTCAATTTATCCGTACCGCGCTGCACAGGTAATACCGGAACACCTGAATAAGTACCTAGATTTTGAATAAGTTGAGTTCCATGGGCTTTATCTTCGACCTTCATCCAGCGGATTGGTCTTAACTCATAGGTATAATCTTTGTGTTTATCGATAAACTTCTGCGCCTGACGGTTCATTTCAGGGGCTTCCCATTTACCACGTAAAAGATCAATCAAATAGAGCTTCCCATCAATGCCAAGCCCAACCAGTAGAAAGACGGTATAGTCGTTATGCTCTTTAGTTTTTTGAGCTGTATCGACATAGATTGCACGCCACTGTAACGGCGGTAATTCTTTGTAATAACCGAACCATTCTGCTTTGATTAAATCACCACCTAATTTCTTAGGTTGTTGCTGGTATTGACTACCAAATGTATATCTAGAAACGATTGCACCATCTTTATCCTTGCCACCTTTCTCAAGTTGCAGTAAGGAATTTAATGATTCTTTTTGTGGCCAATAACTTTGTCGGCCCTTTTCATCCCTTTCAACATTTCTAGGCACAAGCATTTGAATATGGTTAGGCAGTGACTGAATGTATTCATCATCAATCAAAGCGGGAATCGAAACTTGAGCCCAATCCCCTGGTACATTTCCAGACATAACGAAATTTGTAGGGTCTTCTGAATGAAGACGCTGCATGATCATAATGATTGGTGTTCCTGACTTTGCTTTTCGTGAATTGACGGTGTTAAGAATTTTTCGATTAGCCTTATCTCTTGCAGGCTTACTAAATGCGTCTTCAGGCTTTAACGGATCATCTAGAATGATGCAGCCAGTAAATCCATCATCAGCTAAGGTCCCAGCACGGCGACCTGTTACCTGACCACCCATTGAAGCAGCATATATATGTCCCGCTTCATAACCGTCTACAGTGGTTTTCCAGCTTGCCTTAGCATCTGTGCTTGTCGATATATTTGTCTTCCACATTTGCTGGAAATCATCTGATTTCACTATGTTTCGGGCTGTGGATGACACATCCTCCACCAGCGACTGTGAATAAGATAAATACAAGAACCTTGAGCGTGGATTTAAACCAATACCCCGTGCAATTAGATTGGTGGTTAATTCGGTTTTACCAGCACCTGGTGGAACGTTAATTACAAGGTTTGCAATGTTACCCTTAACTACCTCATCTATAAGCCAAGCAACATATTCATGGTGCCAATTCACAATGAATTTAAACCCCATTCTTGGTTTGAAAAAACGGCGTGTGAAATACAAATGCTCTTGCTCGCACAAAGTCTTTTCTACATGTGTTTGCAGATTCATTTAATACTCCTCTTGTGCCCTCCTAACCGCTTCATTTACTTGTTCTTGGGTAGCTTGCACTAAAGAGGTTTGCAGTGGTTCACCTCCCTTACCAGTGATTTCTTGACGATTGGTATATTTACCACCCACATCTTCTGCAGCTTGTTTAAGAATATTTAAAGCAGCTACACGATTCTTAGAGTGCTTTTGGTATTGATTCTCTAATCGTTGAAGTCGCACTGCCAAATTTGCTATTGGAATACTTTCAGGTTTACCTAAAAACATTTCACGCGTCTTTTCAAAATCTTTTTTTAATTCTTCACTCAGATTCTCGCCAGCCCGTTTTGTTGGGTCGTATTTTTCACATTGCTGTTTAGTAACAACTACCCCATATTCTTGGTTGACGAGCTCTACTGTTTCAGTTGGTGTGTTAAATACGGCAAGTGAGCGAACTATAAAAAGTTTTACCTCTTTTTTTAGTGCCGCCATAACCTTTATCCTGTCAACCTACGTCAACCAAAATAAATAAAAAAAATCCCCTATTAAGGGGATGCTTGATAAATAATAGACCTCTTACAAAAGTCAAAAAATGATCAGGAGTCAATGTTGATTTTATTAAGTTTCATCAATTCTAAAGCTATCATTTATCCAATATTTCATTACGGCAGGAAACTATTTCTGAAAGTTTTCAACAGTTAGACTTTTCGAAAAATGTTTCCTATCCTCCTCAGTTGTGCACCCAAATTCCCGCATCACCGACAAAGTAAGTATGAGTGTCCTCAACTTCAATATTATAAACCGTCATGGTGAGATGGCCTTCACCTTCACTCCATTCTACTGTATCTGGGTCGCGCCAATGACCCTGTCTAAATCCATAAAATTCAGCACCTTCTCGATGCTCTTCAGGAGTCTGATCAATTAAACGTTGTTTCCATTCATGATCATTTATCCAGAGTTTATCCATTATTGGTCTATAGGCTGGGTCACTGTAGTCTCTCTCACCTGTGATTAAATCAATAAAGCGTCCTCCTGATTGCCCAGTCTCATCACTATAGTCAACAATATAACCAAAACCGGCTTTATACGTTTTTAGTAATGGAGTTATGCCTTTATATTTACCATCATAACCGCCTCCACCATAGCTAATAAATTTGTTACCATCTTTAATCACCATAGGATCTTGAGGAGTTAAATTTTCTGCTGGTAACCAGCCTTGATTAATTGTCCAAAATGGGTGACAAGCTGTAACAAATAATGAAGATGGTTTTGCTTGTTGATCTAGAGTTCTTCTTAATTTAAAACGCTCTTTAATCGGTAGCTTTGGATCAACGTAGTGATCAAACTCCATAAGGAATATTGGAACATTATCTGTAGTCGTGGTTTTACGAATTCGTTTATAAACCAGTTCACCACTACCATCTGCAGCTTTAGATAAAACTTTATCACCAACCTTAAGTTGTTCAATAGCGATAAGCCCTTGCTCAGTATTTACCATAGTGCCCGCAGCAAAACAGGTATGTGATGTATTATTGTCTCCAACGTTACTATCCTTGATTGGTACTACCCCCCTGTCAGTTTGAACCAATCTACCTCCATTAAAAGAGGTTTGGTCAGGTATTATCGAAGCTTGTACTTTCTGATAATTGATTGTTAATTTATTTTTTTTCATCTCTAACAATACCTATTTAAACATTAGAACAATCCAAAAAAACGCTTTTTAGGTTTAATCAACTCTTCTATGACGATTGTAATAATCAAGGTGTTTTCATTTTCAATTCTTGCACCTTTAAAATACTGGTAAAAATTTTTACTTGGATCAACCATATTAAATTTTACATTGGTATCAGTAAACTTCATTAATTCTTCAGCCAAAGTTTTCATTAATAAATCATCATTGGGAAGAAAACCAAGCTTTTCATGAATCTTATCGATTGCGTAATAAGAGTCAGAGCCCCTTTGCATTGTTTCAACTGCATCTGGAGTCACAGCAAAAAGTTGGTGATTAGCAAATTCAGTACCGCACAATTGATGTAAGAATTCTTTTAATTCAACAAACTGTTGGTCACTAAGTTGTTCTAAACGTGAAGTTTTCAGGAAGTGAGAATGTGAGGTTATTTTCCCTGTATAATTTATCCAGTTATCAAATACTTGAGCTTTAATCGTTCCAGCTAAAGAAAGATATTCACAACTTTCAACATCATATTTCATTAATAAATCCAAAGATCTTTTAAAGGCGATTATTTAATAAATGCTTTACAAATACAATCTCATTTTTTCTATATAAATCAAACTCAAATGATTTTAAGTCCAGAAGTTCAAAATTTAGAAATTAATTTGAATATTTCATTTAATCAAACATGTTCCGCAGCACTTGGAAATATTTAAATCTGATACAAACGGCGGGTTTTTAGCGACCTCAACCATTCGCTTGACGTTTTCGCTTGCTCCCCAGCGTTTGACAACGCCTATAAACTCTTCTACATCATGGCCAGCTAAATAATGTTTAGGTAAGCCTGTATGATCGCTATAGAGTATTTCCCCATCCTCGTCACGCTCTACACCAATATGGTAAAGCTCATGCTCAATCAAAGCACAAAATTCACGATCATTTGCACGTTCACAAAAGCTTGCATCAAATGTGATGAGATATATAGGAACAAATCCAAACCAGTCGCGCATTTGCTGCTCTTGCCGAGCTTTGCGCCATCCCCCCTGGTTAAACATAACCTTTTCACATTGACCTAATACCATCCTTTTTTTAGCAACGGCGGCAGATGACGCCCAAGCGAATGCTAAAAAGGTTTCATCGTCGTGTAATAGCTCTGCTATGTGGTCATGTTCGGGATTATGAAGTACACCGCCAAGAGTTAGAAAGTTAGTCATCACCCATTCTTTTAGATCCACGGCTGGCGCCAATCGGATTGCTTCTTCTTCATCTGCTTGATCAATCAGTTCTGTCGGTGGAAATGGTCTGATCTGTTCCATTTTCTAATCTCTCTAATTGCCCTTGAATCCAATTGATGACATAACCTGAAAGGATCTGATCGGGGTGAAATCGTTCAATTTTATAACCTAGCTCTTCAGTTTTATCATAGCGATCAACACTCCAAGCTTTATTGGATAACTTCCCACTTCGCCCACCAGACCATGAGCCTCCCTCAATTTCAACAAGTAGTCTTAACTTAACGATATGAAAATCGAATCGCCAATTTTTAGTGTGGATTGGTTGAAGTTTACGTTCATACCCAATTAATAAATCACTAAGTTCTTGATGTAAAGTTTCATCAGCTTCTAAATAATTCTGTTTCGCCTTAGGCAATGGTCTTGTTCTTGGTTTTGTTTTAATTGGATACTTTTTTGTAAGGTTGAAGTATTGGTTAATTTCCATCAAGGAACCTCCAATATGAATAGATTTTTATAAACTTGATGCTACAATAATTACAATAAAATTAAGTATCTAGGAAACATAAAATGAAGTTAGTTGAAACTATCGCAAATATTGAGAAAAACATTAAGACGTTAGAGCGGGACAGGAGAAAAAATTCAAATTTAGAATCTGAATATATAAGACTAATTCAAAACGGTAATTGCTATCTCCCCTACCTAAATGGAGATGTTTTATCTTTTATCCCTTCTAGATTTATTGGATATATTGATAATAATTTATCCATTCACACTGAAAATATTGAAAGACATGGTGGTCGTACTAATCAAGCAATTAGCAAAATCCTATCCCTTAATCCAATTCCCAATGAGTTTCTAGAGGAAAAATTTCAAGAATTCTGCAAATCTCAAAATGCTATCCCAAGTATTAAGCCACGAAAATTTTGGATTACTCAAGAAATAAAAAATCTTATTGAAGATGATGAAATCGATAAAATAAAAAACAATCCGAAAATTAAAGCCACTGAAAAAGAACAATTAATAAAAGCACGCATAGGACAAGGAAACTTCCGTAAAAGCCTAATTGACTTATGGGGTCAATGTTGTATTAGTCATACAAATTTAATTCAAGTTTTAAGAGCATCGCATATAAAACCATGGAAGGATTGTAATAATGAGGAGCGACTTAACAAATTTAATGGTTTACTTCTAACCCCAAACTTTGATGTACTTTTTGATTGTGGTCTCATCTCTTTTAGTGACAAAGGAAGCATCCTAATTTCCAAATTACTTTCAAATGATCAATGTAAAATTTTGGGAATTCATAGAAAAATTAAAATTAAAATTGAAAAAGAACATTTGGAATTCATGAAATGGCATCGAGATATAAAATTTTATAAAAAGAATAATACTTAATTTAGTTTTTTTGATTTTCAAATTTACTTCCCCCAATAAAAAACCTCCTTAGGGAGGTTTAAATCAAACATTGTTACCAATAGTGACTGGTAAAGGAATTAAAACTTCCAGTTTTGGATTAGCTGATCGCTGTCCGCTCCAGTATTTTTGAGCTAAAAGATAAGTATTTATAACTTGTCCACCAATAAATAATAAATTCATATCACCTATGAAATAACTTTGGTCCTCAACTTCTACTTCAAATAAATTAAAACCGCCGGCATGGTTAGTATTTGCAAATTCAACTGCTTCCGCTAAACTTTGCCAACCAAACATTGAAGTCATTCTCGATGGTAAATGAGGGAAATCCGCCCTTCTAACTTGCTCAAATATTGCTTCTATCATTGGAGAAACTGGTAATAATTGCGAATCGCCAGTTTGATTACAAAGAATTGGATCGTTAAGCAAATAACTGGCACCATGTTTTGATATTCCATCTGGGTAAAGCTGATTAATACCACTAACTAGTTCTTCAATAGTCAACATACCATCTAATGAACATTTAAGAATTAACGAGAAGTCTGATATAAGCTCAAAACTTTCTCCAGAACTTACTGCGCCAGACCTATCAACAGTAAAAAATTTTTCCAATTCAAACTCCAATATTTTTTAAAAGCATTATTCTAATTCACCAGTGAGTAAATTTAACTCATTCAATGAGTTAAATTTATTTTTTGTAAAATCTCCCCCCACACTTCCGACACTCTACCACTATAAAGAAATCTGAATATTCCCAAACATTTCGGCAGAAGATTTGTTTTACTTTGAGAATATTGGTCTCCTTTGGTAAAGATTTAGTTTCATTAAACTACTGTCTTTATTTATATCTTTTGTTTCCACCACTTGTAATGCAGTAATGACCGCCACGTGGACCGACACAATAATCAACGACCGCACAAGAGCAATCACTATTGTATGATTTACTACTTGAGCTATGACTTTTTGAAACAGCCTGTTTTGTGTTTCTAGTTTCTTGTTGTGCAAAATATTGAGGCTTGGTTTCAGTTTTTACTTCGTAACAACCAGCACCTTTGCACAATGATTTTATTGAAACCCACTGTGGATCTGAACCATTATCAATAATCCTAGACCATCCATTTTTAATTTCATAGATGGAAACTGAGTCACCACGTTCTTTTTTACCTAATATATTACCATTAGGCTTATCCCGAACATTCAGTGTTGCGGTATTTACATATCGTTCTTCAATTACTGTTTCTTTACTTTCTTGTTCGGTTGCTTGCTCAGTAGCACTTTTATTATCTTTATCATTACCAGCGACCAAAGCCCCCAAACCAACAACTCCTGCAAACACCCACCCAATATTAGATTTTTTCATATCTTTAATATTCATTATAAAAATGTAAAGATAACAAAATTAGGGAATTAAATATAACAAAAATTTAAATAGTACAAAAAAAAGACGCCTAAGCGCCTATTACTTAAATTAGCTTTTACTGAGTAACAACTCTGCGTATAGGTAAAGCACAAAAACCATTTTTCTTATTAATAGTTGTATAACATAATCCGTGTTTACCTCTTATTGAACTAAAATCCGTAATTTCTTCGAATGTATCCAGATACCTTGTAACAACTTCAATCTTAATTTCATGCTTATCACTATAATTACTTAAATATGCAATTCTATTTTCGCCATTTTCCTGACGAACTAAATAAGTCTTACCATCTAATTTATATTTAATGAAGCTATTTCCCACACCACTCCATCTTTCAATCAAACATATTTGCAATTCGCTAGGTTTGCCGTTCACTAATTGTATGCAATTAGTTCTACCCTCAATAATTGGTTCAGCTTGCACCAAATTGTTAAAAAAAAGAATTACAGCTGAGAATGCAGCTAATCTAAGAAACATTGATATGCCTTTTTTAGATTTAAAAAATTAAAACCCCGCAAAGCTAGGTTTATCTAATTGATTACAAAAACTTCATCAATTAAAAAAATATATCAAAGTAACAAATGACTTACAAGATCAAGTGATGTGCTGGCCATATAGCCTATATGGTAAGGATTGAAGAAATCAAAAGTCTATGTTTCCTCAATTTCAACGGCGTTTTGACAGCTTCTTAAATTCGTTAAACACATTGGCGCTCTAACAGCGTTGACTAGTCTAAAACTTAAAAACCCACCTTGCGGTGGGCTTATCGTCTTTGCACAGAACGAATGATCAATTTAAAACCTAACGACTAAATAAGATGTTAACTAGATCACAATAAAAATATACTCTGCGTAATTTGTTATTGCAATAATCAAAGATAAATTTAAGGCAAAAAAATACCCACTAAGAGGTGGTCTTAATGGGCGTTCAAAAACTAAAAATTGTGTGGATTACCATAACTTCGTCCACTATAGCTGAAATATGCCATATACCTTGTACAAGGTCAAGATTCTAACTATCTTTATCAACTGAATGCGGAGTCGTGGTTTGGTCTTGCTTATTTGTATCTGTATCTCTTTTTTGACATGCTGTTAAGCACATCATCAATATTAAACTTATGATTGAAATAACTTTCATAGCAATCTGGGCCTCATTTAAATAAAATATCTATTGTAGAGATAATTAAAAACATTCATCTAAATAAATTTTATTAATTCCAAAACACTGAAAATATCTGTTGATCACCAGTTGATCGAACTTGTACTTTATAACCAGCTTGCTTGAATTCATCACTCAAGTTACATATATCTTGGTAATCGATATCCTTAGAAATACTTTCACTTACTGACAACTCTCCCTCATCGGCTTTCTGAACAATTTGTGATTTTAAAAACCTTTTTAAATTGTCTATGGTCTGATGTTGAATATTCTTCGTAATATCTCTCAATTCATTTTTCGCTGTATTTAACATATTTACCCTCTTATCGTTGACTATAAGTGAATAAAAAACAGCTAAAATTATAATATTTTTAAACAAATATCTTTAAAATTAGTGGTTTTTAAACTCTTGATAGTCAGTTATCAAAAGCTTTAAGACAATGTCGGCAGACAGTTAACTCACCATCTTTACAACGATGAATATCGAATACTCTGTGTATGCCGATCAAGCATTTAAAATATTGAATCATAATTACATCCTCCCTAAATGCATATCTTCAGATATGCTTATGTCCAAATTGAATTATTTATAAGACTAATATTCCATAATTCATCTTTTCTATGTAAGCATGAGAAAATTAAAAATAGTACTCATAATTGTATCTACATCATGTGCTTTAGAAACATTCTGTATTAAATGTGAATAAATGTAAAAATAGATCTTTTTT
>NZ_WJYH01000042.1:0-37939 GCF_009668065.1 Acinetobacter sp. RIT698 | reverse complement strand
TTTTTTTAGAAAAGAAGCATCATTGCTTTTGCATATAAATTAATCATTCTTAGCGATATTTTGATTATACTCAAAGCACGATAAAAATGGATTTAAAAACAATGAAACTTTATACCAATGCACATTCTCGTGGAAATACCATTTTGCCTTTATTAAAAGAATTAGATATCGAAGATCAAGTCGAAATTATTCAAGTGGATTATAAAGACTTGAATCAGCCTGAATATTTGGCACTGAATCCGATGGCTAAGATTCCTTTTTTAGTGGATCAAGGTTCTGTTATTTCTGAGACACCTGCAATCTTTGCGTATTTAGCAGACAAATATATTGAGAAAGGTTTAGCACCCGCATTGAGTGATCCCAAACGTGGAGAATATTTAAAGTGGTTATTCTTTTGCCACGGACCTTTGACTGAATTCATGGATATTAAAAGTTTAGGTATTTCAACAGAACAAATTCAGGAACGAAGAAGAAGTCTAGGCTTTGGTACAGAAGAAACAATTTATAACTTTATTAAAATTGGGCTGAAGCAAGCAAATCCTTATTTGCTGGGGCATCAAATCTCTGCGGCAGATTTGTTTTTAGCATACTGGCTGATCTTTGCCATCTCTTTTAAAATTGTGCCATATCTAGACGAATTTAAGCCGTTTATACAGTTGATTCAACAGCGTGATACCGTAAAAGATGTAGCTTGGATTCAGGCAGTTTAGCGGAGTTTGTTCAATCATGAATATGGTTTAAAAATTGGATTTTAAATTTATCTGGATGATTCAGAATAGTGAAAATTGAAATATTATCGGTTGTTTTAAACATAAAGTAGCTGCTGAGAAATACATTTTTTGATCATCAGCTTAAGTGAATAACATCAGAAAAAATAAAAAGACTAAATCGCAGCATGATCTAGTCTTTTTATTCAGATCGTCTTTTCAGACAACCCAATTGCTAACTCGGGAGGAGTATTAAATCTTATTGACCTGCTTGAGGAGCAGAAGTCGCTGGAGCTTCAGCAGCGCTTTCAGTCGCAGGTTGAGCTGTAGGTTGACCAGCAGCTTGAGTATCTTCAGCTGCAGCTGGTTGTTCTTGAGTTGATACGACAACTTGTTCAGCTTCAGTCGCTGCTGTATCAGTTGCTGCAAATGTTGAGAAAGCAGTGAAAGCAAGTGTAGTAGCTAAAAGAGTTTTAACGAGTTTCATTTTTGGCATCCTTAATTCATTGAATTGATCGTATAACGACCTGTGAGAGCGTCAGTTGTTAAATGCGTTGCTGATCACAGGGAGTAGTGTCATGCTAAGTGCAGATGAAAAAATGGGCAACCTAAGCAACAAAGCGTAACAGGCTGGTTTACATGTTTAAAACAAATCATTGTATTATGTTGCTTTTTTGTGACTCATTGACTTTTACCAATAGGTAAAAATGTATGTAAATATGAAAAGTTGATTAAAAAACATACTGTGCTGTTACTTAGACTTAACATTCATTATGCAATCTTTATGAATGCTATATTGGAGTTTTGGATTGATTTTGTAATTTTAATTTAAAAAATAGATTTAAAACCTGAAACTATTGGCAAATTTTCAGTAATAATAAGAAGCGTCGTGATAACCATCAATTTCTTTCATTTAATATGCTGAGTCGATCCTTTGAAGATTTTAAGCCAAAAAACAGTCAAAACTCATATTATTTCTGGATTTTTAGGGGCTGGAAAGACCACCTTATTACAGCATTTGCTTCAACAGAAGCCAGAAAATGAAACTTGGGCGGTGCTGATGAATGAGTTTGGACAAATTGGTGTAGATCAACAATTATTACAACAAGACTCAGGCTATGAAGTAAAAGAATTACTCGGTGGTTGTTTATGTTGTGCAGGACAATTGCCTATGCAAATTGCCTTGTCTCGATTGATTTATGATAAACAACCCGATCGACTATTTATAGAACCCACAGGCTTAGGTCATCCCGCTCAACTTTTGGCACAATTGACTGAACCGCAATGGCAAGCGCAAATTGATATGCGTGCATTGGTGACAGTAATCGATGGGAGTCGCTTACATGATTCTGAATGGGTGAATCAAGAGCTTTATCAAGATCAATTAAAAGCTGCACAAATTGTTGTGGTTTCACATGCAGATAGTATGTCTGCGTCTGATCATGAGGTATTAAACCAGTTTAAAAATGATTATTTTGCCTATATTCAAACTTGGGTATTGGCAGAGCAGGGCAATCTTGATATTCAACAGCTGGATGTAACACATCAAGGGATTGAGAGAAAAGTTGTACCGTTGATCCAAGTGCAAAAGCAATTTAACCCCGATGAAGTACTGCCTGTGGTTAAACAATTGCCTTATCACTATGTTGAAACGGCTAATGGATATACTGTTGCTGGTTGGAAGTTTTCAAAGCGTTGGCAATTCGATTTTTATGACTTGTTAGATGTCTTGTGTGAGCAAAAAGACTGGTTGCGGATCAAAGGGATATTCAATACCAATCAAGGTTGGATGACATTTAATTTTAATCCAGAAAATTTGAATTATAAATCGGGTGAAGAAAGCTTGGATAATCGGATTGAACTCATTAGCCAGCACAATCGTGATTGGGAAAGTTTAGAAACAGCTTTGTTGAATTGTCGAATTGATCAGGCGGAAAAAACGCAGTAATCCTTTTGAAAATCTTATAGACTGTGCGCCATATTTAAGAACTTTTTGGAACTTTCATGGCATTAAAAGCAACAATTTATAAGGCTGATCTCAATATTGCCAATATGGATGTGCATCAATATGGTGATTATCAATTCACGATGGCATTACATCCATCTGAAACGATTGAACGCTTAATGGTGCGTGTATTGGCATATGCTCGTTTTGCAGATGAACGTTTGGAATTTACCAAAGATTTATTTGAAACTGATGAACCTGCTTTATGGGAAAAGGATTTAACCGGACAGTTGATTAAATGGATTGAAGTTGGTTTGCCTGACGAAGACAAAGTTAAAAAAGCGGCAGCGCGTTGTAAAGAAGTGGCTGTCATCGCCTATGGTTCAGCCGTTGCAGAATGGTATAAAAGAAGTTCTAAACTCAAAACATTATCAAATGTTCAGGTATGGCAGTTGTCTGAGGCGACGACAACTGCAATTCAAGCTTTATGTCAACGCACAATGCAATTGCAATTGAATGTTATGGATGGTGAGTGGACTTTAATTGGTGATGATGCTCAAGCTGTGATTGAATGGACACAGTTACAATAAGCATTGTTGTCCAATAAAAATTGACAAGAAAAGCAAGCGAATCGCTTGCTTTTTTTTGCTTAAATTTCGTATACCTAGAGTGATAAAAATAGTTATGTAGAAAATCAATGAATAATGACATCTACCACTTACTGATGGCTTTGGCGATTGGTGCGATTATTGGTGCAGAGCGTGAGTATCGCAGTAAGTCAGCAGGGTTACGCACCATGATTATGGTGAGTTTAGCATCCTGCTTATTCACCATACTTTCGATCAAAATTGGGGTACAAAATCCTGATCGTTTGGCAGCAAATATTCTGACTGGTTTGGGGTTTTTAGGTGCTGGGGTTATTTTTAAAGATGACAACCGAATTTCAGGTATTACCACTGCAACAACGATTTGGATGGTGGCTGCATTAGGTATGGCCGCTGGTGCTGGTTATGAATATTTAGCATTTGTTGGAACGATACTGGTACTGGTTGTATTAGTATTTCTCGTCTATTTTCAAGAAAAAATTGAAGCGATTCATCAAGCTCGTAATTACAGGATTTTATGTGATTATCAGCAAGAGACCTTAGATAAATACGAAGAATTGTTTAAGCAATACAATATGAAAATTTTACGTGGCGTACAAAATAAAACTGAAAAACAGATTGTTGGGCGCTGGGTTTTAATTGGGTCTGCACAAAATCATAAAAAACTCATCAATTATTTGCTTTTAGATCAAGAGATTAAAGAGTTAAGTTTTTAAAATAAAAAACGCTTTTTAAATGTAGATGAATTAATCAATTTTGCACAACAAGCGGAACTTTGGAAAACGCAATTGTTGAAATACACGTATAATTACGCCCAACAGGTTGAGCAAGATTATCAACGTTTTTGTAAAAGTTATGCTGAATATTGTACTGAACAAAAGACAGTGATGTGTAAAGCTTTGCACAAACCCGAATGATGAATAGGAATAATGTATGTCAAATGAATTAGAAATTATCGATTTAAAAGTTGGTGAGGGTAAAGAAGCGGTAAAAGGTGCTTTGATTACAACTCATTATACTGGCTGGCTGGAAGATGGAACTAAGTTTGATTCGTCAATTGATCGTGGCAATTACTTTGAAACAGTGATTGGAACAGGCCGTGTAATTAAAGGTTGGGATCAAGGCATTATGGGGATGAAAGTGGGGGGTAAACGTAAATTGATCGTTCCTGCACACTTGGCTTATGGTGAGCGTAAAATGGGCAAAATCATTCCAGCAAATTCTAATCTGATTTTTGAAATTGAACTTTTTGATGTCAAAACACGTGATTAAATTCACTAAATGTTTGGGCTAATTTAGCCATCAGCATTGAATGCAAAAATAGAGGTCAATTGATCTCTATTTTTTTATGCTTGATGAATCATCTATCGACTACACTATGTTGCGCTAAAAATGTTGAGTAAGTCTTCTTCATTTCTGCATATTTCAATGCGATAAAAATATAATCCAAATCTTAATTTAAATGGCTATTTTTGAGCTAATAGTGTGATTTTAAACACAATAGATTTAATTTTTTGTTTATTATTTGCTCGATACTTAACAATCATCTACAATACTTTTGTCTTAAAAGTGTTTAAATGTCACAAATAAATAATTCTGCTCAGAGTTATTTTTAAGGTTCGTTTCAGTTTTATTCTTTTAAATCATCGTTGTAAAACCTCTGGCTCAATTCGTCTTGAAAAAGGATTTTAGTATTTCAATATTGATGTACTACGGACGAATTCAGATTTAAAACAATGATGATCGAGTATTTAAATATATGCTAAGCCGTTACTTTTCTCCTTCAGCGATGATATGCGTAACACTATTGTTTTCTTCCTTTTATAATAGTGCAATGGCAGAAGTAGACCAAGTTGCTACTGAAACTCCAATCGAGCATGAATTACCTAAAATTGATTTAAATACGCTGACAATTATTGGTTATCATGAAATTACGCCTAATCATGATGCAGTGATTCCAGATTATGCCGTGACCACGAAACAGTTTGAGCTGCATTTAGATTGGCTACAAAAAAACGGCTATAATTTTGTCAATGTAGATCAAATTATTAAAGCCAATGAAGGTAAATATAAACTGCCTACTAAACCGGTATTGTTGACTGTAGATGATGGTTATCAATCTTTTTATCAATATGCATATCCGGTCATTAAACAACGTAAAATTCCTGTTGTACTCGCTGTCGTTGGCTCATGGTTAGAACCCAAAGCCAATGAAATGGTTCAATTTGGTGATGAAAAATTAGCACGTAAAAAACTTTTGACGTGGGATGAACTTAAAACCATGCAAAAGAGTGGCTATGTTGAAATTGGTAGCCACAGTTATAATTTACATCGTGGTATTTTAGGCAATCCTCAGGGAAACTCTGAGCCAGCTGCTGTCACACGCCAATACGATCCAAAAAGTAAAACCTATGAATCTGACAAAGCCTATGCAGATCGTATTTTTAGTGATTTGAAAAAGAATAATAAAGTATTGCAATCACATGGTTTAAAAGCACCACGTGTGATGGTGTGGCCATATGGTCGTTATAATATGGAAGCGGTTGCTTTGGCTAAAAAAGTGGGTATGCCTATTACGATTAGCTTAGATGATGGTCCAGACCATATTGAAAAATCTTTAGGTCATTTGAACCGTATTCTTGTTGAAGGGAATATGACTACGGATTCTTTGGCACAAGAAATCCAAAGTCGTCAGATGAATTTTACTGACAATAACCGCCCACAAAAAGTTATGCATGTGGATTTAGATTATATTTATGATCCAGATGAAGCGCAGCAAGAGAAAAATTTAGGTCACCTATTAGACCGTATTCGTGAAATGAATGTAACCACGGTATTTCTACAGGCATTTGCTGATCCTGATGCCAATGGTTCTGCTGATATGGTGTATTTCCCAAATCGTACTCTTCCAATGCGTGCAGATTTATTCAATCGTGTTGCATGGCAGATTCAAACGCGTACTCAGGTCAGTCGTTTATATGCCTGGATGCCGTTATTGGCTTGGGACTTACCCGCTTCAAATCCTGCATCTAAAGATGTGGTGGTGACTCAGCAAGCCAAAGACAGTGATCATTTAAATATGGGATATCATCGTTTAAGCCCATATTCACCAGAAGCACGTAAAGTAATTGAAGGCTTATATCAAGATTTAGCGAAATCCACGACATTTGATGGCATCTTGTTCCATGATGATGCAACACTTTCAGATTATGAAGATGCCAGTCCAGAAGCCATCAACGCTTATCAAAAAATTGGTTTACCAGCCGATTTAGAAGAAATTCGTAATGATGATGCAAAATTGCAAAAATGGACAGATTTTAAAACCAAGACCATTGATAACTTTGCAATGGATTTGGCGCAAAAGGCACGTTATTACCAACCGTTCTTACTGACTGCACGTAACTTATATGCTCAAGTTGCACTTTCAGCATACTCGGAAAACTGGTATGCCCAGTCTTTAGAACAATCGATTAAAAATTATGACTTTACTGCAATTATGGCAATGCCTTATATGGAACAGGCGCCAGATGCAACTAAGTTTTATAAAGATTTAGTGCAAAACGTGAAGAAACAACCGAATGGGATTAAAAAGACCATTTTTGAATTACAAGCAGTGAACTGGCGTAATAATCAAAAGATTCCAACCTCGGAAATTGCTCAAACGATTCAGTCTTTGTATCAACAAGGTGTGATGCATGTGGGGTATTACCCAGATGATCCAATTGAAGATCATCCAAATACTGCAGAAATGCGTAAAGTATTTGATTCTAAACCACAACGATTGGTTCCTTAAGGTCTGATATGAGTGCATTTCAACACCTGTGGCAATCCGTATTAAACTTTATCTTCTATTATCCATTATTTATGTCGTATCTATGGATGATAGGCGCTTTAATTTTCTATTGGAAAGAACGTAAAGAGCCGCCATATACTCAACCCCCAACATTGGAAGAATATCCTTTAGTTGCTGTGCTTGTGCCATGTTTCAATGAGCAAGATAATGCGGATGAGACCATTAGTCATGCATTAAAGTTGAATTATCCAAACTTTGAAGTCATTGCAATTAATGATGGGAGTTCTGACAATACAGCAGAAATCTTAAATGCGTTGGCATTGAAGTATGACAAGCTTCGCGTCGTACATTTGGCTGAAAACCAAGGTAAAGCCATGGCATTACAAGCGGGTAGTTTGCTTACCGATGCTGAGTTTTTAATTGGTATTGACGGTGATGCGTTACTTGATCCATATGCTGCACAGTGGATGATTCGTCATTTTCTCAATAATCCTACAGTTGCGGCTGTGACAGGTAATCCACGTATTCGTACTCGTTCGACTTTACTGGGACGGATTCAAGTTGGTGAATTTTCTTCAATTGTCGGTATGATTAAACGTGCACAACGTACTTTTGGTCGTTTATTTACAGTTTCTGGTGTGATTACTGCTTTTCGTAAAAGTGCTGTACATGAGGTGGGCTATTGGTCACCAAACATGTTAACTGAAGATATTGATATTACTTGGAAATTGCATCGTGCGGGTTGGGATGTAAAGTTTGAACCGAATGCCTTGGTTTGGATTTTAATGCCAGAAACCTTTGATGGTCTATGGAAACAACGCTTACGTTGGGCCATGGGTGGCGCGCAAGTTTTAATTAAGAATTTTGATGTATTATTTAAACCGAAACTGAATTTTCTATGGCCCTTGATTATTGAGTTGATCCTCACCTTAGTCTGGTCATATTTAATGCTGATTATGGTGATTTTCTGGATCTTGCACTTGCTGCTACCGTATGCAGGCTTCCCAGCAATGAGCTCCCCATTATTACCGATGGGAACAGGTATTTTACTCGGTACAACTTGTTTACTGCAGTTCGCAATCAGTAAGTGGATGGATAGTCGTTACGAATCGAGTTTAGTGAAAAACTACTATTGGATGATTTGGTATCCCTTTGTATTTTGGTTGATTACAGTAACGGCAAGTATTGTTGCATTCCCAAAAGTTCTTTTACGTGGAGAAAGTAAAAGGGCACGGTGGGTCAGCCCCGATCGTGGTATGCGACATGATGACTAACATTTTAGTCAGAATAAGTTTTGAGATATGAATATGAAAACAAACTCTTTGATTATTGATGTACGTAAGCAGTTACCGTGGCATCGTCGTTATTTCTCCACGACAATGACGGCAATGCTGTGGGCATTTTGGTTGTTGCTTTGGAGACCTATTGTCATCTTGGTGGGATATCTTTCACTTGAGAAACCACAACTGGTACATTACTTCTTTAATGCTTTTGCAAAAGCCCTAGAAAGCGGATTATTTGCGTTGATTGCTTGTGCGATTTCTTTGTGGTTATGGAGTAACTTTGTTCCAGCGAAGACCAAAAAGGAAGCAGAAGCTAAATCTACACAAGAATATGCTGACCATTTCAATTTGAATGTGGATGAACTTCTACATTCTCGTCAGCAAAAAATCGCTACAGTTCATCATGATGCTGATGGTCGCATCACATATATTGACTAATGGCTTAGTCAGCAAAAGTCCCACAGGTTGGGGCTTTTGTTTTCACAGGGAAACATAGATGTCCGCAAAAATAAACTCGGCAGAAAGTATTCGAGGTCTAGCTTGTTTAGCTGTCGTATTTTCTCATCTTGCAATGAGTTTTTTTCCATTTTTACATCATTTTGATCCTAATGAGAAAACAGATTTGGCTTGGGTGTATGCCATACATCATTTGCCTTTTGGTTTTCTCTACTCAGGTGATGCTGCTGTTTTTGTATTTTTTGTTTTAAGTGGCTTTGTGCTCAGTTATGCGATCTTAAAAAGTCCTCAACAATTTCATGCAAAGATTAAAAATATGATGATTAAACGCTATCCGCGTTTAATGATTCCAGCACTGACTTCATGCATTATTATTTGGTTGGTCTTTAAAGTCATCCATATTGATAGTAGTCATGTGGGTGCTTGGTTACATGCATTTGCGATACAAGATTTTAGTTTTAAACATGCATTATATGAAGGAACTATAGGCGCATTTTTATTCTCAGAAAGTGATATAAACTGGGTGTTATGGACGATGACGATTGAGCTTATGGGTTCATTTGCATTATTTTTTCTACTCTATTTGTACCATTATAAACATATTGCTTTTTGGCTAGGCTCACTTTTAATTCCTTGTCTTGCATTTCTTTGGCGAGGGCAAGGCTTTAGCTTTGGGATTTCCAGTTTTATTATTGGTATCTATATTTATTTGTATGCCAAACCACTTTCAAATGCTGTAGCCATTCCTATGTTATTGATTGGCCTATATTTAGCAGGTGCACATAATACCAGTGCAGCCTATAGCTGGGTTCATCATATTTTAGGGGAGAATACTTATGATTATAGTAATTTCATCGCTGGAATTTTAATTGTTTATAGTGTTTTGATGAGCCCATTATTGTCTAAAGGCTTAGATCACCCGATTTTAGTCTGGTTAGGAAAGTTATCTTTTTCCATTTATCTATTACATTTAATGATGCTGTATTTAATCTGTATTCCGTTGTTTAACTTATTTTTAAGTTGGCATTGGAGTTATTCTCTCGCAGTAATCTGCTCAGGGTTAACTGCGATTGTAGTCACCCTGATTGCTGCGAATTTTTATAGTGATTATGTCGATCAGTTGGCTATTAAGGTCAGTAATAAAATTGCCAACAAGGTTTTAAATTAGTCCTTCAAAACACGCATACAATTTGCAAATATTGTTTACAATTTAAGATGTACTGAGTTGTTTTTTAGGCATTAAAAAATTGATAATTATCGTGATTTAATCAAGTATGGGCGACTCATTTTTAGCATGGATCGCTTATATGCATCTGTTCAAATCCATTGTTATTTCATTGATCGCAATGAGCTTTCAATATACTCAAGCAGCACCATTAAATGCTCAGCAAGCATTGACCGATGCACCGCCGATGAGTTTGTTTGAATCGTGGAATACGCCCATTGAGCCCTTTAAAATTTTTAATCATGTTTATTATGTCGGTACTGAAAATTTATCTTCGGTGCTGTTTGATACAGGTGATGGTTTGGTTTTAATTGATAGTGGGATTGATCAATCGGCAGCGCAGATTAAAGCCAATATTGAAAAATTGGGTTTTAAAATCACAGATGTAAAATACCTACTCAATAGTCATGCGCGTTTAGATCAAGCTGGTGGTTTTGCCAAATTAAAACAATGGAGTGGTGCTCAATTGGTCGCAAGTGCTGCCAATGCCGAAATGCTAGAAAATGGCGGCGTGACTGATTTTGCTTTAGCTAAGCAATTGCCTTTTCCATCTGTAGCTGTAGATATCATTATCAAAGATGGGCAACAATTAAAGCTCGGTCGTCAAATCTTTACAGCACATGCGACGCCAGGCCATTTGCCAGGTGCAACCTCTTGGACGACAGATATCCGTTATTACTTTAAAAACTATAAAGTCATCTATGCTGACAGTTTATTTACGGGCGGTTATTATTTGTTAAACAATAACAATTATCCAAATCTAGTTTCAGACATACGACACACATTTAAAACTTTGGATGCAATCCATGCAGATATTTTCCTTGCCAATAAAGCGGATCGCTTCCATATGAAGCAGAAATTAGCTAAATTGAATGCGGGGGATAAAAAAGCATTTATTGATCAGACGGGTTTACAAAATTATGTAGCGAAGGGGAGTGTTGAATTTGAACAACAATTACAGCAGCAACAACGCTTAGCGCAGTTTAAAACATTACAATAATTAATTTAAAATAAAACATGCTATATGCGTTATATAGCATGTTTTATTTTAAATATTGCTATAATTCAGATAAAACTGATCATTTGTTTTTAAATGATATACAACAGATAACGACTTATCCTAAAATATAGAAAATTGAAATGAAAATACAATATATCAAACAGTTATTATTCATTTGTAGTGTCGTGATCACGTCATCTATATATGCACAAGAATTTCAACAATTGAACATTCAAATGCAGCTTTCAAAACAATGTTATCAAGATGATGAAGACATATTTTTACCTCAAACTTATCAATTACGCTCGACAAAAGTCGTATTAAAAACCTATTCCTGTATCCGTAAAAAGCAAGATCGAGAGCAATATTTTTCAGCGTATGGGATACAGTTGGGTGCTAAAAAATCATTATATTTAGTCGATCAACTGGCGGATGCAAGTGGTTATGTTGGTGTTAAATCTGAGCAAGTGGATGCAGATACGATTGTGTTTGACAATATGTATGAACGTGGCGGTGATTTAGTGATTGTGTGGATGCCAGATCTACAAAATATCTATCATGTGAAAGTTCATTATATGGCCTCAGATGAAGGTGGGGTAAAGCTGTATAGTAAAAATGATCAGATTTTTATTCAAAAAATTGCTTTAAAAGCGCTTAAAGATGATCAGCCGATATATAAAAATATAGGAAAACCGATAATACTCAAAAAGGTGCAAGGCAAAGGGATCGTATTTGCTTCAGGTGATCTAAAAGCATTACAAAATTAAAATAATAGATCTGGTTTATCTGTATAAAGAAAACAATTGTTACGTTTAAGCTGGGTATCTCTAGTGAGATAGTTATACAATTTACTGGGTAAACTATTAAAAAAACAATCAAAATACTCAGCTTTAAACTTAGCTCATGAGTCTGAACTGGGGCGTATTATATGCTTGAGATTACGCTATGTTGAAATTTATCATTGTCCTATTATTTTTGATCACGCTATATGTGTTATGGCGGTGGGTTGCTAAACAAAAAATTAATGCAGCTTTTGAAGAACAACGACAAGCGTTATCTCAATTGGTTCAAAATCCTCAAGAAGAGCATGAACTGCCCGAAAAAACCAAGCTGATTAAACAGATGATTGCAGAAGAGCGACAAAAGGCGAGTTCAACAGTAGCAACAGTACCATTAAATTCTACAGTTCAAGTAGAGCAGCCGACCGTACTTGAGGAGCAACATACCCCCGCCAAGCCGATCACTGATGAAGACCAACGGTTATTTGATGCAGCGGCGCAACTGTTTTTTGAACAAGCTTTACAGACCAAAGATTTTTCTCAAGCAGGGCATATTCAGCATGACGTACTCAGTAAGATGCCGATGAATACACAAAGTCAGATCGGGTCTTTTGATTTTGGTGAATGGTCTATTTTTTGGAGCTATCATGAACAATCACTTGAATACTATGTCGGACGTTATGGGGTGTTCTATGCGCATGTTGATCATCAAGGCATAGAACATAAAGCCGAATTTAAAGATCGTTATTGATTTTCTATTAGACTGCTTAATTCTTTTAGTCGAAATGTTGTGGAATTGATTTCACAATCTAAATGTGCAAATCCTGATGCCAATCCCAAAGCCCCATAAGTAAGACTTCCCATGAGTTCATTACATTGAGCATCACGATAATTGAGCCAAGCTTTTTGTGATTTTTCCAGTAATAACTTGTTGTTATCATCGTATTGCAGATAAATGCGTTGATATAGCTTATTCATTTTCGCTTTATCTGTTTTTAATTGCTGCTGCATACATTGATAAGCTTGTCGTTGATCTTGTTGATTGCATTGTGCATAAGCTGTATTGAATAGGCTCATAAAAAGCAAAGCTAAAAAACTATATTTGATCTTTTTTATCATTTAATTTTCACCAAGAAGTTGCAAATCAGTCGAGTATTATAAGGAGAGTTGTTGAGAAATTCGCGCTTTGACTTGATTTAAATAGAACAGATCGTTATTTAGTCGATACATTAAAATCGCACCCTCATAATCGGCCACACTTATTTTTGCCAAAATTTGTGCATCGGCTTGATCCATTTTTTGTTGAAATAATTGATACAAGGCATTTTGCCAATCTTGGAAAATTTCACGGATTTTTTCCAAGACTTCTAAAGAAATATGGCTTGCCTCTAAGGACAGTATCCCAACTAAACAGCCTTTTATTTCATAACTAAAAAAATGAACAGCTTTATCATGGATGATTTGAAATTGTTGATTTGCATCCACTACAGCAAAATCTTCGAGTTTAAACAGCGATTGATTTAAATAAAGATGAGTGTGCGCTAAGATCTGCATCAATAAGGCTTGTTTGTTGGGATAATAATAATAAAACGATGCTTTACTGAGTCCACATGCTTTTGCCAACATCTCCATACTTGTTCCAGCATAACCATGTGCTTTAAATTGTAAAGCACAGGTATTTAACATATGTTCAGGCCTAAGTTTTTGTGGGCGCATAGATGACCTTGCTGCTTATGGAGTTAAAATTAATCGTGGATGAATGTTTCGAAAGTATTTAACATTTTATCCCAAATTGGCTCCGAACCTTGACGAAAATAACCCATATGTCCAATCTGTTTTAAACCAAACTCGTCTGCGGATATGTTGATAAAGTGCATGGGCGCATTTTTATAATGTTGCATAAAAGCATAACGAGAATTTGGCAATGCCCAATCATCATCTAAAGCGGCTACTGCATAAATCGGCGTTTTAATTTGGGAATATTGTTCATGCAAATTTTGTTGCTCAGGATCTGCAAAAAAGTAAGTGGGATTTTTACACCATCTACGCCATTGTTGGTAGACCCCTTTAGGTAAATCTGCCCCCATATTGAGTTTACTCCAAGGTAAGTAACCTGTAATCGCCACCATAGGTGGAAAGATAATGTTCCAAATTACCTGAACTTTAATTTTTTCTTTAAATGGCATATAGCCATGCCAGCCAGCACCTGTGCCAAAACAATACATTGCACTTACTTTGTCGTGATTCGGTGTTAACCCTAAGGCTTGTCCACCGTAAGAATGTCCAACTAAAAATAGGGGCGTATCTTGTTTAAAACTGTAGTCAATTGCACCTGCTAAATCTAATTTTCCCCAATCCAGATATGACATTTTAAAACCTTTTAATTGCCGTGGCGCAGATTTGGCCACGCCACGATAATCAAAAGTGAGTACCTGATAACCCAATTGTGCTGCATATTCAGAGAAGCGGCGATAAAATGCTTGTGGGACACCTGTTGCACTGGAAACAACAAGATTTGCTTTGATTGTATCGACTGGCGTGTAAAGTACGCCAGCCAGTACATAACCATCCAATGCCTTAAAGCTGATGACTTGGCTGGTAAAACTATTGCCATTCAAGTGTTGGACTTCAGTTGAGTACTTTAAATTTTGCATGATTGTTCCCACAGTTATTTGATTATCGCCGTATATCACTATGATTGGTTTACTTGCCTTTAAACTGTGGTGCTCGACGTTCAATCATTGCTCTTACACCTTCTTGCGCATCTTCTGAGGCAAGTAAAGGGCTAAGTAGATTTTGTAGGTTTGCAAAAGCGACTTCAGGACTTTGTAAAAAGGCTTGATGTGCCGAATGCAGTGCCGCTTGGACGGCAAGTGGTGCAGCATTGGCAATACGTTCAGCCAGCTCTATGGCACGCGTTAACTGTTGGTTATCCTCAACAACCTCAGTGACTAAGTTCATTTCATAGGCTGTTTGTGCATAAAATAAATCACCAGTTAACACATATTTCATAGCTTTTGCCCAGCCAGCGGCTTGGACGAAACGTACTGTTGCACCACCAAACGGTAAGATACCGCGCTGTACTTCAATTTGGGTAAACTGAGTATTTTCATTGGCAACAACGATGTCAGAATTCAACATCAATTCAATACCAGCGGTATAACAATAGCCTTGTACCGCGGTTACCAATGGTTTTGTTCTTTGACGCCCAACAGTTCCCCAAGGATTCACAATATCATCGCTAAAATTAAATACCCCATCGGCTAGTTTTGGCTGTAACTCAACCAAGTCTAATCCTGCGGTAAAATGATCACCATGTGCAAAGACCACCGCACAGCGTAGTTGTGGATTATTTTCATATTCAGTTAAAGCCAGTGATAGGTCGTGAATCATATGACTATCAAAAGCATTGCGTTTATCTGCACGATCTAAGCCAATTAAAAAAATATGACCACGGATTTCACGACTGACTTTTCCTTGTAGATTTGACATTTGTTGTTCTCTCATTGGTTGTTTTATAGGTTTTTAAACGATCGTTAGAAAACTGTCAATCATTTTAGAATGACTGAACCGTTTACATTGGTATAGCATATTTAAGGCATTAAAGAATTGCTGCATTGTGTATGTTATTTGGCGCTATGGGGGAATGCCTATGCCTTTTATTATGAATTTAATAAGATTTAAAATTGTGGTCATATAATTAAATGCCCAGCTAAATTTATCACTGGGCATTTAATTTAAAGAGATTTAAACCTGAAGGATTACTTTTTAAACTTGGTTAAAAGCTTTTGCATTGGCAATTTATCACTCGCATATCCATAAATTGCAGCAAAAGGTAAGGCTGTGCGAGCAAGATAGGCGACACGCCATAAACCACCATGATTTGCGCCTTCCATCATCAATTCTAATGGATGACCCATCTCAGTTTCTGGATTTGCAACAGACTTCGGATTTCTTAAGTCATGGATCCAAAGCGCTGCCATAATTGAATTGGTTGTCTCAGGACGGAACGCTTCTACATCAAACAAACTTGCACCGTTAAACGCAGCTTTAAGCAAAGGATTCTTGGTGACCGAATGTGTTGTCGTAGATGGCGCAATATTGATACTGACATGTTGCCCCTGATGCCGTGCTAAAGTTGCGCGCCACTGTTGAATACGTTTTGCCAAGGCATAATTAGGGCCTTGCTCAACCACCAGACAATCAGCGATTCCATAAAATTTACCATTGTCAGAGCGAATCAATTGTTGATCATGGTGCTTAAAGAATTGCTTTAAGGAAAGTGCTGCAATCCCTTTGCTGAATACGGTTTCAAATTTTGATCTATGTTTGAACTTTTTGTTTGAACCTTCAATCACTTCTTCTGGTACAGCATAGACATCTGTAGGCGTACACATATACATCAGAGACGAATCATTTTTGTGTTCACTGACATGGCTCATAATTGTGTCCATTGCCATCGACACACGTACATGTTTCTCACCATCCAAATAAGCAATAGAGGCCAAATCTAACTTGTGTGGATTATCACAAAGCCATTGTGTAATTTCTGGAATTTGGGTCAGTAAATTTGCCCCAAGTTTACTTTTTAATTCATCAATATCATGGTTATTGACGATTTTTTGAAAACTAGGTGCGTACAGTGTAGCATTGCCATTTTCAATGGTTTTAAGAATTCTCTCCCAAACGCGTTCATTGGGTAGATCAACGGCAACAATATTGGCTTTCCATTTTGATAACCATGTTAATGGGCCTGCCTCTGAAGCTGCGCCAAATAAAACTAAGGTACGATCCGATAAATCAAACCATTCAGGATGTGCAATCACTTCTCTCAGTGCGTCTGCATGACTTGCTTCAATAATGCCAGTATCTTGCCACTTTTGAATTTGCTGATATAGCGCTTCGCCTTGTAGTTTTTGCCCATGATAGGGTACAAACCACTCCACCTCAGCATCTGAATGACCTTTAAAACTAACGCTTTGAATCTTGTCTAGTACTGGAACTGTACCAATATCTTTTAAAGAATAGCGTTGGCCATCTCTAAAGAAATCAAAGCTATGCTGGGCTTTGTGTAGGCCTTGTTTGGCAATAGTGATGGCGTTATGACTTGAACGAATGCCATGTTCGACCAATGCCTTAAAATAAACTGGATAATTTTTACGCCAGTTTTTTTCATCTAAAGCTTGCTGTGCGCTGAGATGATCAACCAAGGAAAGTGCTTCTGCAATGATTTCTTTACCGACTTGCGAGCTGCTACTTTTTTGAGTCTTTGGATGAACTGGAAACTGTAAACCATCAATTGAACTGGACATGCAAAATATCTCGTTTTATTTCATCATTAATATACAGATGTATACATTATCCATGCCATATTCAATATTTGGGTGGCATTTTCTGACAAAATTTAGATAAATTGGTCGTATAAATTGAATAAATTAGTGCTAAAAATGTCTTAAATTAAGCTTAGTATTTCATTTATAAAAAGTTTCATTGGTGTCATTTTATGCGTTTTAAAGCTCAATTTGTTGATAAGCTAAAATGCAGTAAATATCAATTTGTGTATGATTTATATCCATTTATTATGTGTATATGTTATGTTGAAATTTGCGTAGATTATATTTTTTACATCTTTTTAAGTTAATTCCGACAATTTTAGTTGATTTTCACTCATTCAGCCTCATCTTCAGTTAAAATACCGACTTCAGCTTGAGGATAGAGTTATGTCGACTGAGAACACCAATACTGCGGTTGCAGAAGAAATTCCAAATTTATTGATTACTCCCAATGCGCAAGAGTATTTAAAAGATCTTTTGGAGAAGCAAAATACTCCAGGAATTGGCGTTCGTGTATTTGTTGAAAATCCAGGTACTCCACGTGCTGAATGTTGTATGGCATACAGTGCACCTGATGAAATTGCTCCAACAGATTACAAACAAGATTATCCTGATTTTCCTGCATTTATTGATACACCGTCGATTCCATATCTGAAAGATGCTGTAATTGATTACAACAAAGACCGTTTTGGTGGGCAGCTTACTTTCCGTGCACCTAACTCGAAAGTACCACGTGTTGGTCCAGATGCGTCTATGGAAGAGCGAATTACTTATATTCTTCAGGCAGAGATCAATCCTGGATTGGCAGGGCATGGCGGAAACTGTGCACTGGTAGAAGTGGTTGAAGATGAAGAACATGGTTTAACTGCGGTATTAAAATTCGGTGGTGGCTGTCAAGGCTGTTCTGCGATCGATGTAACGTTAAAACAAGGTGTAGAAACTACGCTTAAAGAGCATATTCCTGAACTCGGGCGTGTGGTCGATCAGACTGACCATAGTCAAGCAGAAGGCGCTTATTTCAAATAATCTGTATATCAATGTAGATATTTGACTGTTCTTTAAAACCTCCGAATTTCGGAGGTTTTTTTATGGATATTGCATAGCTAAATTTAACTTTTGTATTTTTTAAATCTTAATAAGCTTAAATGAATCTTAAAAAACAGAATAAAAACTTAAAGATATGCCTGGAAATGTCCAAATATTAACCGAATGGTTAATAAAAATGAGAATAGTTATTAATATTGTTTATAATGCTGTGGTGTTTTTATTACACATTGTATCTAAATCTTCATTGTCTATTCATTGCTGAGCCTCTTTGGAATACCTTATGTCTACTAACCGTATCATCCAATCTGCGTTATCTCTCTCCATTGTCACTATTATGATGGGTACTGCCTATGCAGCAGATTCACAAGAAAATTCTAGTGATAAAAGATCTCAGTCTCCTGAATTAGCGAAATTACAAACGATTGTGGTTTCAGCTGCGGGTTATGAACAAGATCTTACAAAAGCACCTGCATCTATAACTGTGATTAGTAAAGAAGAATTACAGAAACGTGAATATAGCGATATTACGGATGTACTTCGCAATACCCCAGGGGTTGTTGTTTCTGGTTCTGGTTCTGCACAGGGTATTAGTATTCGCGGAATGAGCTCAAATTACACGTTATTTCTTATCGATGGTAAACGCCAGTATTCAAAAGATGTGAATCCAAATGGCGATGACTATGGTTTTGAAAAAAATATTTTGCCGCCTATGGCAGCAATTGAGCGTATAGAAATTATTCGCGGACCCGCTTCAACTTTATACGGTAGTGAAGCGATGGGTGGTGTGATTAACATAATTACTAAAAAAGTGACTGATGAATGGTCGGGAACTGTTGAATTAGGTACAGTGATTCAAGATCACAATAATTCTGGTGATATAAAGAATGGATCGGTTTATTTATCTGGACCATTAATTGCCAATAAATTAGGTTTACAACTTGGTGTAAACAAACAAAAACGTGATGAAGACAGTTATGAAGGTGGCTTCCGTGGTGTTGAGCGTGAAAGCTTAAATACACGCTTCACTTATTTAGTCAATGATCAACATGACTTACAACTTGATGCAAATTTTGTCAAACAAGATGCTGAATCAACAGTAGGTAAAACGGTTGCCCCAGCAGCCAATGCAGCTGATTCATTTTCAAGAAATTACCGCAGTGTCTATTCTCTAACCCATAATGGGAAATATAGTGACAATTTAGAAAGCTCAACTTATTTACAGTATGAAAATTCCCGAAATCCTGATCGTGAAAATACGACATTGGATACGAAAGGAATTGAACTCGAAACATGGACGTTCAATAATCAATGGAATTGGAGTTTAGCAGATCATAGATTGTCATTCGGTGCTTACTATAAAGACGAATCTTTAAATGATAAGGCGACCAACCGAAATCCCAATATTCCTGAGTTTAGTGAATTAACACGCTGGTCAGCAGCTGCATTTTTAGAAGATACTTGGAGTATTACAGACCGCTTTGATTTAACGGGTGGCGTACGTTATGACCATGATGAAAATTACGGTGGTAATGTTTCACCGCGCTTATACGGTGTGTTTAGTCTAAATGATAACTTTACTGTAAAAGGTGGTGTTTCTACAGGCTATAAACAACCAGATATTCGTGCAGCTACAGAAGGTTTTTATAGTGTAACTGGTGGTAGTGGCTCACCTACACCTACAGGCCGAGGGATTATTCGAGCAAATCCAGATCTTGATCCAGAAACAAGTATTTCTTCAGAGTTAGGGTTTAATTGGAAAAATGATTATTTTAATGCTTCTTTAACAGGATATATCACTCAATTTAAAGATAAAATTACTGAAGTACGGACATGTGAAACAGATACTGATGGCTCAACGACCAATCGTAATAATGTTGCTGCTTGGAAATGTGCAGAAGGTGCTACGCCATTCTACTTTATTAGTGATCGTATCAACGTAGATGAAGCTGAATTGAAAGGGATTGAGGCAACTGTTGAAGCAGATTTAACTGAATACACAACATTGACAGCGAATTATACGTTTAGTGATACTAAAATTAAGTCAGGTGAATTTAAAGGACGCCCTTTAAATGAAATGCCTGAACATATGTTTAATATTACTGTTGATCATAATATTAACGATGCCTTAAATATTTGGTCTAGATTACATTATCGTGCTGAAACTTCAGCTTATTTAAGTCGTACATCGATGTCTAATCCCAATCCTGGTTATGAGTTTTTAGATGTAGGGTTTAATTACAAATTTACCCCACATTTAAAAGGAAAATTTGGCGTTTACAATATTTTAGATGAACGAGCAGAAAATGCAGATGGCGATCAATTATTAGATGGACGTCGTTATGGCATCAGTTTTATTGCTAATTTCTAATGTATAAACCTATGTTTTAAAATGAATAGTAGAAAAAGGCGCTTTATGCGCCTTTTTCAATATTTAGAATCTTTAACGTTTCATCTGAATAATAAAATTTTTCCAGATAGATTCGTGCACGACTCTTTAAGTGTTGAGAAGCAACCATTTGTTGAATAACAGGTTCAAGTAACTGTTGTAATTGATTTTGAATCAACGCTTCATCAATATTGATATCACTTAAAATTAAATCAAAAGGGCGTTCTTCATTACGTACATACCAAGTCAGTACGCCATCATGTACTTGTTTCTTTAAATAATCTGTTTGGCGAATATGTTCCCATATCTCATACCCCATACCCACAGTTTTAGGTAAGTCGTTAATTTCAACATAATTACGCAATACAGCAATCGGTACTTTTTTAATTTTATGCCACAAATTGGCTTGAAAATGATAAAGCTTATTGTCATCAAACTGTTGGTTAATGACTTGTTCACTCAACTGGCTAATTTTAATAATATTTTTTTGCAGATAATGCTTAACCGTATCATCTAAATTAGTGTCGGTAACCGATTCTAAAACTGATTTCCCCATCTTCATAAAACGTCCCACACCAGGAACTTTTTTATTCATGACCGAATTATCAATATAGTCTTGAATAGAGTGATGGATCAATTGGGTTAACATGCTTGAAAAGGCTGGATTATTGACAACACGTTTGATCAAAGCTTGGCGATGACCTGATTTGCTTGCGACATATTGCGCAATTTTATCAATCGTGCTGACTGGAATAATATCTTCAATTAACGTTTCATCGTTACTTGGATGAATTAAGGCAAAACGAATATGTTCAGCGATTTGCTCAATGAGAAAGTTATTTGCAGGTGTCGCTAAAATTTGCTTTGACAATAAATCATGAATTTGTGCAAAAGACCAAATTTGTTTTAAAGGCTGTTTTCTAAACCAATGATAAAATTCAGTAAACTCAATTTTAATCGTATCAGCCTGTGAAAATTCTTGATCTAAAAAGCCAAGTTGGGCTTCGATCAATTGTTCAATGAGTTGATTTTTCATTTTTTGAACTCAATTTGTCCATGTGTTTGATCTGACAATGGGTTTTGCAAAGGCTGTACTTTATTTAAAAAGCTTAAATAGTGGTCTGCAACACGTTCAGGTGCTTCAAGTAATGGCATGTGCCCAACACGTTGTAGAATAATCGGTGTTTCAGGGCGTTTTAATACTGATTTTAATTCATTTGCAACATCGGCATTTACAATCTGATCTTGTTCACCCCAAAGAATCATGGTGGGCGCTTCAATGTTTTTTAACATCGTGGTAAAGGTTGAAGGGGTGTAGAGTCGATTGAGTGCGTCAATTTGATTGATGATTTTGGCTGTGTCTTGAGATTTTGCAATGAATAATTTTTCTTGTTCATCTTTAATCACACGGGCAGTAAAAGGGGGATTAAACATCACCTTTTTCATAACAAAATCCAAATCACCTTTTTGTGTGATTAATAATTGTTTGAGATAGATCGGATTTCTTAAATAATTGGTATTTGTTGATTTAAAAATACCTCCAGTACTCATTAGGAATAAGCTTTTCGTATCAAATGGATACTGTGAGGCATAAAACATTGCAATGGTTCCCCCCAATGAATGCCCAGCAATATTTAAATTATCCTGTAAATGTGCAGCTTCAATAAAGCGTCTAAGTTGCTCAGTTACATTCGGTACAGATAAATCAAAATTGGCTGGAACTTGGGTACTTCCTGCTGAAGGCAAGTCTGGAATAATCACATGGTAATATGGGGTCAATGACTGCGCAATATCATTCCATGTATCACGGCTGCTGGCTAAACCATGAATCAATAAAACTGTTGGCTTATCTTTAGAACCACCTTCACTATAAGACCAGATAACATCACCCACACGCAATGTTTTAGACGTTAATCCTGCCCAAGCACGTTCTTCTTGTACAATTTTTAAATAATCCACATATTCTGGTGTGCCAGCAGTTGCATTGTTGTGACTACCTAAAAACAATACACCGATCGCAGTCAAACTTAACAATATGCTGTTTAAAAAATGAAGAATTTTTTTATGGGCCAGTTCAGACATGCAGAGGGTTCCGAGTAAAAGACTAGGCATTATATAAAGTAAAAATATTATTCATGATCATAATTTTTTCAACATTTGCCGAGAAAGTCTTATTTGTAAGTTTTTTGCCATAGTTTCAGAGTCCAACTCAACTAATATAGAGATTATTTTGTATTTTAGTTAAATAATTTTAATTAAACTGTGAATTATGTCTATGTATTTTTGAAATTCAGCCCCATATCCCTTACATAACAAAAATTGTAACAGAGTTTATTTTTAGTCAGTGACTTTCACATTTTGCGGCATTAAAATAATCACACTCTCCACACAATGGAACAAAGGACATGCTAACTGCTCAAGAAGCTTTAGAACGATTAAAACAGGGTAATGAACGTTTTGCACATGGTGAAACCAATCTGACTAAATTTTTGACGCATCAGCAACGATCTGAAATGATGGACAGCCAAGAGCCATTTGCCATTATTTTAGGTTGTTCAGACTCTCGTGTTCCAGCAGAAATGGTTTTTGACCAAGGTTTCGGTGATTTATTTGTGATTCGTGTTGCAGGTAATATTGTCGCGCCGTCACAAGTGGGCAGTGTGGAATTTGCCGCAGATAGTTTTGGCTGTCCATTGGTTGTTGTTTTAGGGCATAGCCATTGTGGTGCGATTCATTCAACGATTGAAGCGCTGAAGAATCCAAATACACCACCTTCTGCAAATCTTATGTCAATTGTAAACCGTGTTCGTCCCTCAGTTGAAATTCTAATGCAAACTGAATTGAAAGATGACTTAGAAAAGCTATCAATGCATGCCGTGAAATCAAATGTTTTTGCTTCAGTCAATCAATTACGCCATGGTTCAGCCGTATTAGAAAACTTAATTGCCAAAGGTAAATTAAAAGTCGTTGGTGCTGAATATTCTTTGGAAACGGGCGAAGTTTCTTTTTATGATTTTTAATGCTTTAAATTTCCATCATAAAAAAATCCCACTGTGATGTGGGATCTTTTTTATCAATATAGATTCTTAGAATCTATAACCAATTTTTAAACCATAAGCGATAGCATTGTTATCTTTAAACTCTGCAACATAAGTATCACCACCTGCTTGAGCACCTGTTTGTGCTTTTGCATCACCTAACCAGAAGTATTTAACACCACCAGCGATGAACGTTGCAGGTGTAGGGCTATATTGAACACCTAAACCTAGATTCCAATAACCTTCTGTTGGACCTAAAGTTGAAACAGGATTACCCGCACCAGAGTCCCAACCTACTGCAACAGTTCCTGACCATAGGTCATTGATTTTACGGCCAACACCCGCAGTCACTGTATATTGATCATCAGAATATTCAACCAAGTTAAATCCATTTGGACGATTAACTATACCACCGACAGCTTGAGAAACTTTACCAAATTTTAACGGTTGGATTGAGAAGTCTTTCCAATTGACCCAACGCAGGTTTGCAAAAGCAATGGTATTTGCCATGATACCTGTTTGTAAATCGATGTTAACAGATTGTGGTGTTGTAATTGTCGTTTTACCATTGGCAGCAGCAATTGCTTTTGCCACATCAGCTCCATTATCACCGAGTAAAGCTAATGCACCAAGCGTAGGAATCGATTCATTGATATTCACATCATGATCGATTTCAGAGCGATAAGTTACAGAGGCTTTTAATGCGATCTCTGGAATCTGATATGCGGCACCTGCTAACCAACCCACACCACCAGTTTCTTTGATATTTGCATCATAACCATTATATAAACTATAAGCTTGACCACGCAGACTAACATTTCCTTTAATGGTTTGGTAAACACCACCACCATAGAAGTTTAAGTTAGCAATGGGCTGAAAGCCAAAAATCATTGAAATATTTTGGGTATCTACTTTAACTTTGGTGTTGCCCTTACCTAGTGTGTCATTTGCCGCTTTAATGGCTTGATCAACTCTACCTGTAACTGCATTTTTTACCGCAGCATCAACACCCGCTTTATATGTAGGATCACTGCCATATTGAGCCAATGATTGTCCAAATTTTTGTTGACCCTCTGGCGTGCCTAAGTCTACACCTTGACTTTGCAATACCAAACCGACACGTTCTTGTGTAGTGACCTTGTCAAATCTTTCCTGAATCGTTTTATTACGCAGTGGGGTTAAACTAGTTAGAGGTAATACAGTATCGTGATCAGATGAAACGAAAGCATTTTCACCTGAATATGCAGCATCTGCGCCAAATGGTTTGTCATATAAAAGACCAAATGAAACTTGATCAGTCAGTTGTAATTTAATCGCAGCAGATGGAAAATAATAATCATCTCCCATATCACTAATTTCACGATATGGTTTAGGCGTATCTCCAGCTTCTCGACCTTCAACAGTTGGATCTAAAACTGAAATACCAGCTTCAAAATAATTATTAGGTTGAAGGAATGCCGAAATTGA
Organism: Acinetobacter sp. RIT698; assembly: GCF_009668065.1. Lineage (NCBI taxonomy): Bacteria > Pseudomonadati > Pseudomonadota > Gammaproteobacteria > Moraxellales > Moraxellaceae > Acinetobacter > Acinetobacter sp. RIT698. The sequence continues at coordinate 12,875 of NZ_WJYH01000042.1, read as the reverse complement.
TTGGCCTGAGCGATCCATTGCTGCGGCAAAAACACCAGTCATTGGCAAACTTGCAGCAATTATCGCGATTGATAAATGTTTTAATTTCATTTTAATTTTTCCCTAATATAATAAAATGAATACTTTGAAGTACTTAAGTTTTGAATGAGAAATAATTTTGATACTTAAATATACAACTCAAAGTTACTTCTATTTACAAAATAACATATAAAAAATAAGAGTAAATACTCTAGAGGGTGAATTAGTGAAAAAAAAATGAACTATGTAGTTTAGTTTAGTGGGCGAGGATTTAGAAAAAAATATAAAGATGTGATTATTTATAGAGATATTAAAAAAATTCAAACTGAAAATAGTAAAATTTAGATAATTTCGTGATTGATGGATTGCGTAAAATATAACCAAATGGTCAAAATTAAGTTGAGTTTATTTGGCAATATTAAGTGGCTCAATATTAAATCTTTGTAAAGACGGGAATTCATTTTTTACTCTTCTTTAATTGTGCGCCCTTATAGGGTTTAAGTTTTTGATTTATCTATTCAAAAACGATAAAAATATTTTAAGTAAATTGGCTTTATCGCAAAAAACACCTTTAAAAAGGGTATTATTTTTATAATAGGGAATTGATTTGATAGCGAGTATTGCGTCCACCACCTTCCAATTTGATTATACATCCTTTTTCTAACAGGTCGGATAAATGCCGAGTAGCTGTTGCTTTACTGACTTTAGCAACCTTTTGATATTGAGAGGCACTAATACCATGATCAAAGGTTTAGCAATCACGCCGCCAATACTAGGCAGAATCAGTATCGGTAAAGTGGTAGAAAAGAATGGTAAACGCGTCCCTGAAAAGGATGATCAATTCACCATTACCAGTCAAATTCAAGGTAAAGAAGGCTGGGTGAAACATCCACTGGATGAGCAGCTTCGAGCCAAAGCACCGAATCAAAAACTCCGTTCAATCCCAGTTCGCATGATCTTCAATGATCCAGAGCTTAACTTGAGGGCTGAATACAGTTTATTTGACCGTCAGACAGGATGTCCCGTATGTGTAGGGAATGGTGAAACCTGTCAACGGTTGACCAATCAAGGGGTAGAACAACATCCATGTCCATCCCCTGATTTATGTCCTTTAGCACAAGGAGGCAACTGTAAACCTTATGGGCGTTTGCATGTCAATTTAGATGAATCGGATGAACTCGGCACATTCATTTTTAGAACCACAGGTTTTAATAGCATTCGGACTTTGGCTGCGAGATTGAGTTATTACCATGCAGCCTCCAATGGTTTGCTTTCATGTCTGCCTCTACAGCTTACACTCCGAGGAAAGTCTACTACACAAAGTTATCGTACCCCTGTGTATTACGTGGATTTAACACTTCGTGATGGCATCAATCTTCAACACGCCATTCAAATGGCCAAAGACATTGATCAACAAAGCAAAGCTTCAGGATTTAATCAACATGCTTTGGATCAGAAGGTTCGGCAAGGTTATAGCAATGCGCGGTTTGAGGTGGATGGGGAGGAAGGTAAGGTAATTGTGGAAGAGTTTTATACACAAGATGCACGACAGCAAGATCAGAAGCCAATACCTGATTTCACGCAGGTGCAGGAGGTTCAGAAAGGTTTGCAGCAGTCTGTCAGCGCAGTCAGTTGAAACTTCAGCGCAATGCGAAAGTTAATTTTTACGAATCGCTCAATTATTTGAGCGAATTACCGCTCGCATTACAGATCAGGAGTAAGCATCATGAATGTGATCACAGGCCAAACTTTTACTATGAATCAAATTATTAATTTGAAAGAGGTTATGCGAATTACGGGGTTAAGTCGCGCAACGATTTATAACATTATGGATGAGCGTCATAAGCAATACGATCCAACATTTCCAAAACAGATTAATTTGACGGTTGGTCGAGTTGGTTGGTCAGCTTATGAAATTCATCAGTGGATTGAAAATAAATTGGCAAGTCGATAAAAGGTGGGAGCTTCGGCTCCCTTATTTTTTATTCTATTGGTGTTTGTGTGGCTTTTATGAATTTTTTAAATTAATAATTTAGATAAAATTTAAACCGACAGATTCACTCGAAAATAGGATAACTGTAAGCTTAAATTTGGGTTAAGACAGTTTAAGCTTCAATCGCAGCAGTTTTCTGGGGAATCACATAATCAATCCTTTCTAATGCAGGTTTTTCAAGCAATTCGACATGTATTGTGCTTTGGATCAGATTTTTAGCTGGCAGCCTGATTTTTTCGAAAAAAGGTACTTGCTCAGGTTTAATTCTAAATTCGTTTAGAGCATTATTAATTTCATTGAGATAACTACGGTACTGACTCATTAAGCCTGAATATTGATGATGGCTATCCTCAATTAAGACTTGAGAAAACTCATTGTGATGTAATCGATGTGAAAGAATGAATTCAAGGTGCATCCCAATAGGTAAGATTTCCATCATTTGTTGAATAAACTGCATAATGAGCTCAATATGCTGTTGTGAGTTAATTTTTTTGGATTGTACTAAGCTCAGTAGGTTTCCAATAAAAGAAATTAAATGGTTTTTAAGTTTTATAGAGGATGACAAAGTATTATTTGCTAACTCATGAACAGCTGTCAGGCGTGTTCTATCATCTAACAACAATTTAAACGTCTGTAATGAGGCCAAATACTCACTGGTTTTATCAGTATAAAATAAAATATTTTGTTCTTTGATGTCCTGAGAAACTTTTAATACACACTGTTGGACGGCTTCAATTTTCTTACTCAAAATTTGAGTTTGCACCACCATAGCAACCATTAATGTTGCTGTAGAAATAGCTTGAGTCGCAACAATTGTGGTTTGCAATGTTGTTTGTAAAGAGCCTAAACCTTGAATAAAGCTTTCAATGCCTACTGAACTCACTTCTTTCAAAGGAATATGCTGAATGATGCCTACCTGTTCAAGCCCCTTTTTCCAATAGGCAACACCATCTCTGATGTTGACTTGATCATTGGCCAAAGCTTCTAAAAGTTGTTTTGAAAAATTTTCAATATCATAGCTAAATACTTTATCTAACATACGAATTCCTTAAAACTCATTATGGTCATTTTTATTTTTTTCATGTTTAACTCTCATCATTGCAACAATACAGCATGCAGGGATCGTAACACGATAAGCAGGTGCAGTAATATCTTTTGCAGTCAAAGGTAGTGTTACCGCTGCAAGTAATGGATTGACCTTAATAAAATTTTTAGCAACGTTCAGTCCAGCCAAAAGTCCACCTGTAGCACCAGAACCACCACCAACACTATTTTTAATGGTTTTAAGTGGACTCTCCTTAATTGAAGTTAAGCCCAGATATCCCTTTTCTTTTAATGTTTTATAAATAAATCCTAAATCATTCAACTGAGTGATTCGACCAAAAAGTGTACGAAGTAATTTTTCCTCAAGTAGATTAATATCTACGGTGGCTTTGTGGAAATCCACGCCTGTTTGGTTTGCGACATCTTCAAGGATTTCCCGATAAACAATGCCATTACCTCTGACAAAATTAACCAATGTATCTCCGCCAAAAAGCTGTATTTCTGCAGCGATCGCTTTCCAACTATTTTTATATAAATCATCTTCCGTGGGATAAAGCCTAATATTTTTGACAAGGGTGCTTTTAAGGCCTCCAGTCCACTGTTCAGTACCTTCGCTATCCGCGATTAGCGTGTTTGCCAATAACTTAAGGTCTTGGGAGTCACAGTATTGCAGGAATGCCAAATCTGGATCTTCACGAAATTTTGCTTCAGTTGCCATCAGAATATATTCTCTTTATAAGGAGTTTAATTAATATTTTTCAATATGTATCATTTTATCAGTTAATACAGATAGTTGCCTATCCTCTATAAAGAAATTATTGTCTTGATTTTAACGATCGGATGAATAAAAATCACGAGTAATGAGCAAGATTACGACAATAATTGTCGTATATCATGTTTAAACCCGCTCTGTTTATTGAGTAAGAAGTATAAAAATTTATCCTTCAAATACAGCTATTATTCATTGGCTAATATGGAACTATATTTTTTTTAATAATACTGCGTGAGCCCATTTTTATATCAAAGAAATGTCTTTTGTGCTATTTAAAGCCTAGTAAAATACCATTCAAATCAGGCACAATAGTCTTATTTTTCAAGTTTTTTGCCTCATGGCAAGTGGTATTTTTAAATGAAAAATAATAACTTTTCACAGCTTGCTGCATTCATTTGGCCTGTTGCTGACTTACTCCGTGGCGACTTCAAACAGTCCCAATACGGACGTGTCATTTTACCGTTTACGCTATTACGCCGTTTAGAGTGTGTCTAAGCACCGTCAGCAAGACATACAGCTTAAAGCTAATACCACAGAGAATAAGCTAGAACCTGCTAATGATATAGGTACGGCAAAGGCAAAGGATAAGAAAGAGGATTTCTTGTCTGTGATACTAAATCGTGTGAATGACTTGTTTGTGACGGATAAGCTTACTGATTAGGATATGATTAATTATGTGCAGACAGTAGCGGATAAAGTGTCTGAAAACACACGTATGTTGACGTAGATTCACAATAACTCACGTGAACAAGCCATGTTAGGTGAGTTTGAAGCCGTACTTAATAGTAATACAGCGCATATAGAGCAAATGACACAGCTTATGAGTGATCCTTCCAAGATGAGAAAGTTTGCTCACATTATTTATGATATGTTGGTGAATAAATAGTGTCAGGGTTATTAAGAATAATTTTTTATAAATATTGAATGGAATATATAGAGGGTAATGTGAATACGGTTTCTAAAATTAATTACACTGAAAGAGATGCGTTAGAACAGCAAAAGGAGACACTGTTAGGGCAACTGAAGCAGTTACAGTTCCAGCTTTTTGATAAAAATGCTCCAGAAGTAGTTGAGCATGTTAATCAATTACAGTTAGAAAAGGCAAAGCAACAATCCTTATTGAAACAAGCACAATCAAAACTAGCGCAATTAGAGCCAGAATTAGAAAATTTTGAAGAAGGTGCCGTCCAGATTTTATTGGAAGCAATTATCCAGCAGGATTGGTATGGGTTTAAAAATAAACGTGAGATCGTCTTTGATAAACGTACGGGAATCTTATTCCCAAATTTTGAGTTTATGCCTCATTGCTTAATGGAATCGTGGCAAGATACTAGAAAAAAATATGCACCTGATAACATACAAGTAGGACAGTGGAAACAGCTTCATGAGATCGGGTGTAATGATTATGGTTTCTGTAACAAAACTATAGTTAATGAATTTAATATGCCTAAAAAATTTAGAGGGGAAAACGAAGCTAATTTATGTGGCTATTTTAGCAATTTTGGTAATTATGCATCAGACAGGAATTATCATCTTTATTACAGAGAGAAATTTTCTAAGAATAATGCTGATTATGGTGTCAATAGGAGTGATGGTAGAGTAAGTAACGCTACAATTTTACTAGTATTGAAAATATTAAATAGAGATGATCTATCAAAAGATAATCCACGTAAAACTAAATATGAAAAAGCTAAAATTATTTTAGATTTCTTTATCGAACAAGATTGGATTCCCAATTTTGAACCATTTTTTGAGAAACATGATGATGATGATGATTTTCAAAAGCGTTTGAGCGAAACTCAAAAAGAGTGTGAGGAATATAACCGTATATTCGATGCTTACTACAAGCGCATACAATTACAAAAACAGTTAGTTGGCTTAGAGTCAAAAATTGCCGAATTACCAGAACCAGCTCCTCTTAATGTATTTACCTCAGATTTTGATTATCGGCTAGACTTAAAGAACTATGCTTTAAGCTTAATCGAAAGTTCAGTTTGGCAGTTTAGCCAAGCAAGTCAGAAATGGATTGATAATTTATTAAATCGTATTGATAAATGGGAAAATGAGCATCTCAACCTCGTTAAGAATACAGTTGAACTCAATCAAGAGTTAGTTAAAAAATTACCTGTAAGTATCAATGTGACTACTGAAGAAAAGCAGTTGCTTGAAGCACAATTACTACATCTCAAAAAACGTCTTGATCTAGGTTTAACGCCGTTGCGTTCAAATTTAATGAATCTGTTATCAGAGTCTCAGAAAATTACTTTAGATTTAGAGCAGACCAATACATTGCTTGGGTTAGCTCAGCTTGAACAAAAATTACGTCCAAGCTTTGAATTGCTTGCAGAGCATACAGCGACACTTTGTACCAAAACATTAAAAGAAATGGAGTGGTTGGATCAGTCACTAGATTTTGTTAAAACAGTTGTCGGTGTTCTGCGTAAATCAGCAGAAGATTATCTTATTTTAGTTGATAAGTATCAGCAAGATTTAATGCAAATTGGCCTAGACAATAGTATCGAAACTGAAGAAATCACAAAGTGGTTTGCTGAGTGGCGCAGTGAGCGTTTATCTCTTTTAAAACAAATTCAGCCGTTGTTGGATGCTGGCTTAAATAAACTTATAGATGAGCAAACCGTCCTTGATGTACTGCCATGTATTGAACAGTATCAGAATAAATTGGATCAATTCTATTTACAGAAACGTCTAGGCATTCATACAACTTATGCATTCCAGCCGAATGGACATCGTCAAGAGAAGCTTGAAAAAGAACAAGAGCTCACTAAACTCGTTCATCAGTTCATGCAAAAGTTAGAAAGAGTCATCTTTAATATCCAAACAACGGCGCAAAAGATTTGGCTTATTCGCTTCAGTGAAGTTTGGCAAGAAGGTATAGTCAATGAAATTACAGACTTTTTAGCTAAAGAACAGCTTATTGAGCGTGATGATGTTGTTCAAATAATGAGTGAAGAGCTACGTAAAATTCATCAACAGAACTTAGCCGCATGTTTGCTGGATGCTCAAAGCTATAGTGAAGCATTGGCACAACGGGAAAAAGACGTAAATTCATTGATATTTAAAATGCGTAAAGCATTAATGAAATAAGAGGATTAGATATGAGTTTTTTGGGGGATTTAGTTGGTGGCGCTGTCAGTTTCGCTAAAAGTGTTTTTAGTGGCTCTTCTAGTGATGGTGGACGTGATCGTGATTATGGTAGTGGTTCATATTCTACATCTACGAGTTCAACAGTAACTAATTACGATCCAGATAAAGTGGAAGTTGCTAGACTTGAAAATGAACGTGTTGATCTTGTCAAAAATGCACAGCTTGAATTAATGGAAGTTAATGCACGTCTTGAAGCTGTGATGATTGAAGCGCGATGTAAGGGCTTTCAGGCAATGCAGGGTTCAATGATGCAAATGCTGAAAGAAGTGAATCATTTAGCAGAAGAACGATTAGTTTTGCTCGAAAATGGTAGCCAAGAGCAAATTCAAAAAGTTGAGTTGATGTATGCAGATTTAAGCAAGGACATGGAAAACGACGACTTTATGTCTGCTAAAGTGCCTCAGATGTTGGAAATTGCGAATAAGTTTCCTGAGGATTCCGATACTCGAAAACTCTATATGAGTGGCATTGATCGTGAAATGGCGAAACATTTTGATTTTAAGACCGAGCAGTTAAAGAATTTAAATCAACGTTGTCAGATTGTGGTTGCATCGGTAGTTGTAAGTAAAGAAAAAATGCAACATCACATTGATACAGTCATCTCAAAGCGTATTGAACACATTGAACAAGTAATGCAGGTTAATGCTCAGCTTCCTTATAATGCAACAACGCAGATTGGTTGTGGGGAATCTTTGAAAATTGAGCAGAAGTCTTAAAGATAAATTAGTATTAGCAATCTGAAATACTAGAATTATTGTAGAACAACGTCTGATGTTAACCATTAGGCGTTTTGTTTTAATATGATGCTATTAAATAGCTGTTTTTTAGTCACATTGCTTCAGGGAAAAGATGAATAGTTTGATGATCTGATTTAATAATACCGTCGTATTTTGGACAAAGAAAATAAGGAGTAGTTTAGTAAAGGCATAGCAGAATTTAAAAACAAGTGAAATTGTATACTAAACAATGAAAATTAAAGTTTGAGGGGGAAGGTTGTACTATGAATTATTGGATGTTAGGGGCTGATTGGGATGGCGATGATCAAACTCAAAAGTTCCTTGAAGAAGGTATTTGGCAAAATGGCTATACTGATAAATTTTTAGATATTGTTAAAAAAGTAAAAGTTGGCGATAAGGTTGCTATTAAAACTGTTTATGTTCAAAAGAATAATTTGCCCTTTAATAATTATGGTTGTGATGTCAGTTGCATGAAGGTAAAAGTCATTGGAGAAGTGACTGAAAATTTGGGGGGTGGACGTACATTAAAAGTAAAATGGGAGCCATTGGCTCAAGAACACCTCATCTATCATTATACATATTGGCATACAATTATGCGTATTGCTCGTCAATTTGTTAAAGAATTGATTTTTGACAAAGTGCCGCAAAATTATACTGAATTAGAAGAAGTTTATAAGAAAAAATCAGAGAGGTTTGATGACCAATTATCTGATGAGCAAATATTAGATCATTTTAAAACAGTCGATGGTTATTTAGAAGTAATACAAAAAGAGACACACAAATCGCTCTTTTTAGAACTTGTTCGTTTTATGCATCAGATTCCGCTTGATTGGTGGATTACACAAAATGATAGTAAGCATCAAATTCGATTCGGTGAAAACAAAAGTTATAACGGGGCACATAGCACTAATCGTATTTTAGGCTTCTTAGACTTCAATCCCGAAGGATTATTTTTAACCTCAAATCAGGAAGAGTTTTTCATTACGCAAGAACGAATTCAGTTAACCCGTGAAATATTCGACGAATTAAAAAAAAGTGACTTTGTTGCAATTGATAAACAACGAGAACCTTATGTGGGCTATTTACCAAATGATTATGAGGATACGAATATGGACGAAAATAACAAAAATCAAAATCTTATAGAAAATACAGTATTAAACCGTATTTTATTTGGTACCACAGGTACAGGTAAAACCTACTATACCATTAATCATGCTTTATCCATCATTGAAAATAAACCACTCGAAGTTTTAGAGCAAGAAGACCGCACGGCGCTAAAAGTACGTTTTGATCAATACAAAGAACAGGGTCAAATTAAGTTTGTCACATTCCATCAAAGTTTTAGTTATGAAGATTTTGTCGAAGGGATACGTGCTGAAACGTCTGATAATGGGCAGTTAAGCTATGATGTAAAAGATGGTGTCTTTAAAGAGATTTGTGAAGATGCTCAAATAGAAATTTATACAAAGCAAAATAATGTATCAGCACCGATTGAAGCGAACATCAATAGTGCTATTGATCAGCTTATTACTCAGGCTAAAACAGAGGAAATGATTTTTCACACCAAACGTGGTGCAGAAATTAAAGTATCAAGTAATTCAGGAGGCACTTTAGTTGCACTTACATCAACGGGGAGTAATGTCCCATTATCTATTAGACATATTCGTAACTATTTGAAGATTCAAAGTGACATGATTGTGGATCAAAAGAGTTATGAATGGGCTATTGCATATTCTTTACGTTCAAAAGTTAAATTCACAAGCTCAGTTGAAAAAGTAAAACCTTATGTTCTCATTATTGACGAAATTAACCGTGGCAACATCTCCCGTATCTTTGGTGAGCTGATTACTTTAATTGAAGACTCTAAACGTCAGGATGCTGAAGAACAGTTATCAGTAATCTTGCCTTATTCCAAAAAAGAATTTTCTGTACCAAATAGCGTCTACATCATTGGCACAATGAACTCCTCCGATCGTTCCTTAACAGGGTTAGATATTGCTTTGCGCCGTCGTTTTACATTTATTGAAATGCCACCACAACCTAAAGAAATCAAAAATGAAAATGGTGAATTATTAAAAATCTCTGGAAAAGATAAACAAGGTAACGACAAGGATGTGATTGTTGCGGATATCTTATCAGTCATGAATCAACGTATCGAAGTGCTGTTAGACCGTGATCATTGTATTGGTCATGCTAACTTCATGATTTTGAAGAAACAGCCAACACTTGAAAACTTAGCCCATATTTTCAAACAAAAAATCATTCCTCAACTGCAAGAGTATTTCTTTGATGACTGGGCAAAGATAAATTTAGTTTTGAATGGAAATGGAATGCTTCAGTCAAAATCTATAGAAAAATCAGCAATATTTCCGAATATAGATTCTGAGGAATTGGATTACTTTGAAGATAAGAAAGCTTGGGAGCTAGTGCCAACCTCATTTGATAATATAGTTAGTTTCACCAAAATTATTCAACATTAATGGGGGATATATGTCTGAACTGATTACAGTCAGAGAATATGCATATATTAGTGTTATGTATGCTGGTTGCCCTGAATCAACGATAGACCATGCTTATATCTCTACATCAGCATTTGACAATTTGTGTGAACTATCGGCATCGTTTTCAAAACAAGGTGCTAAAATATTTGAATTAGCTGGGCGTAGAAAGCTTAAGCTTGATCAATATGTAGGAATTATTGAAACCAAGTGCGGTACTCGCATTGAAATTCTGCCCAAACATATCGACAAAGCTATTGGTGAATCCATAGAAAGCGTGGTTGAAAATGAACGTGAGCTTTTGAAAAAGATGCTCCGAGTATCATTGCATTTACCTTATCGCGATGTTGGTGAGGCAAGTTTGAACCGATTTAAACAACCTCTGCATGAGTGGATAATAGAACAGTTTCTCTATAATTTTGAGAAGCTCATTCAACGTGGTTTACGTTTTGATTATCAGCGTATTCAAGAAGAGCAAAAGTATTTAAGAGGGCAGTTGCAGCATGTAAAACATATGCGGCAACCACCATCAAAAAAGCATATCTTCCACATTGAGCATGACGTTTATGAAGTGAATCGACCTGAGAATAGATTGATTAAAACTGCATTAGATGTTGTGTGTAAAAAAACAAGAAGTTCTAAAAATTGGAAGCTTGCTCAAGAACTTCGTTTAATGACTGGAGAAATTCCAAAGAGTCAGAATATATCTCAGGATTTTAAGCAGTGGCAGTCGGGGCGCTTACTTGCTCTATATACTGATATAAAGCCTTGGACTGAGTTAATTTTGAGTGAATACATGCCTGTATCTGCTCAAGGTGATTGGCGTGGGATGAGCTTATTATTTCCGATGGAAAAGCTTTTTGAGCATTATGTTGCTTACCATTTACGCCGTGAATTAAAAGATTGGGAAGTAAGGACACAAGTATCGAGTCAGCATATTTGTCTATATAACGATAAACCAATTTTTAGACTCCGTCCTGATATTTATATTCAGCATAAGCAAAAGAATCTGAAAATTATTTTAGATACTAAATGGAAGCTATTAGATCAACATAATCGAAGTGGGCGCTTTGGCTTTAAAGATGGTGATATTCAGCAGATGTTCGCTTATAGCCATTATTATTTGGAACATGCGAGTGAAGTGATTTTAATTTACCCTCATCTACCTAGCAAATTTGATGATGAACTTCGTTTTAAATTTAATGTGCAAAGTGATAAAGCTCTTTTGAGAGCGATTCCATTTCATCTGGATAAACCAAAAAAAGTTATAGATTATTTATCAAGTTTGTCTTTAATGTAGTAACTGAATGAACCGTACTGACAATATCGGAGACAGAAGAGTTAAGTCATTTCTGCCCCACTCCTTTAAAATAATTTTAGCTAAGCTAATTGAGCTTTTAGCCCATCACAATAATCAGCCCATTGCTGCATCATCTCTTTTCTCTTCTCTAAATGCTTAGTACGGTTATAAGCACGACCATGCATATCTTTTACCTGATGGGCAAGCTGTTGCTCAATCAATTCAATTGGAAATTCTAAAACCTCTTCTAAAATTGTACGTGCAGAAGCACGAAAACCATGTCCACAAGCTTGTTCACTGGTATAACCTAAGCGACGTAAAGCTTGATTGATGGTATTTTCCGACATGGGCTTTAAGTTGGAAGTGATTGCAGGAAATACATACTCACTTCTACCTTTTGTTATTTGAGCAAGTTCTGAAAGTAAATGAATGACTTGCGTTGATAGAGGGACAATGTGCTGAACACCTGTCTTTGATTTTGTTTTTGGAGGGGTATAACTCCACAAGCCCTTTTGAAGGTCGATATCTTGCCACTTTGCATGTCTTAATTCGCCTGGGCGAACAAAAACTAAAGGCGCGATACGTAAGGCATATCGGGTAACAATTGCACCCTCATAGTAATCAATGTCTTGTAAGAGCAAGGCAAAATCTTTAGGTTCTACCAAAGCTGCCATATGAGTCACTTTGGGAGGTGAGATAGCTCCTTTTAAATCTTGAGTAACATCACGCTCGCAAAGGCCAATAGAAACCGAATATCTAAGGATTTGACCGCATTTCACTTTGACTTTTTTAGCTGTTTCTAATTTTTCTTCTTTTTCATAAATTCGACAAACTTTCAGTATGTCCATGGCTTTAATTTCATGTACTGGGATTTTTCCAATATGCTGATTAATTACGTCTAATAAGCGTTGTTGCCCTTTAATCGTTGATTCAGCAAAGTCTTGCTTTGCCATCCACTCATTTGAAATATTCTGGAAAGTATTATTATTCGTATTTAATATCTCATTCTCAATTCTAACTTTTTCAACATGTGGGTCGATATTTTGAGAGAGAAGGATACGAGCTTCATCTCTTTTAATTCGTGCTTCAGCAAGGCTGGTCGTTGGATATATACCAAAACTAATGGTATTGCGCTTTTTAGTGTATGGACGACTATAGTCAAATTTCCAATATTTATAACCATTTTTGTGAATGAACAAATAAAGACCCAAGCCATCTGAAATTCGTTGGTGCTTGTTTGGATCAGCCTTAAGGCTTTTGATCTTACTATCGGTAAGGCTTTTGACTATTTTTGGCATTTTTACAGTACAAGATTTTTCGTATAAAAGTTTGTACTGTAATTTATACT
>NZ_WJYH01000041.1:0-38044 GCF_009668065.1 Acinetobacter sp. RIT698 | reverse complement strand
TGTTTTGAATATATGGTTTTTACTTTTAACTGTGAGCATGAAGGAATAAGTATATGCAATTAACGGAAGAGCAATTGCTAGCAGCATACAGACGGATGCGAGATATTCGTGAGTTTGAGGATCGACTTCACGATGAAAATAATACAGGTGATATTCCCGGATTTATCCATCTTTACAGTGGTGAAGAAGCGGTAGCCGTTGGAATTTGTGAAAATTTGACCGACAAAGATTTTATTACCTCAACCCATCGTGGTCACGGTCACTGCATTGCCAAAGGATGTGATATTCACGGCATGATGTTGGAAATTTTTGGTAAAGACGATGGTTTGTGCCGCGGCAAAGGCGGTTCAATGCATATTGCTGATTTAGACAAAGGTATGTTGGGAGCCAACGGTATTGTTGGTGGTGGGCCGCCTTTGGCAATTGGTGCTGCGTTAACCGCAAAAACCTTAAAGACGGGTGGAATTGGTCTGTCATTTACTGGGGATGGTGGTTCTAACCAAGGTTTGACCTTTGAAGCTATGAATATGGCTGTGGTTTTAAAACTCCCAGTGATTTTTGTTTTTGAAAATAATGGTTTTGGTGAAGGTACTGCGCATGATTATGCAGTCGGAAGCAAAGACATTGCAGGTCGTGCTGCGGCTTTTGGTATGCCTGCTGAAAAAGTAGATGGGACAGATTTCTTTGCTGTGTATGAGGTCGCCCAAAAAGCTATTGAACGTGCACGTCGTGGCGAAGGCCCAAGTGTGATTGAAACCATTACCAATCGTTTTTATGGACACTTTGAAGGTGACCCAGGACTGATTCGTTCAAAAGAAGAGCTCGATTATGTCAAAGAGCATAAAGATCCGTTGAAAATTTTCCGTGAAAAAGTCAAAGGCAAGATTGCTGAAGCCACGCTGGATGCAATTGATGTTGAATCAAAAGCCAATGTAGATGCTGCTGTCGCAAAAGCACGTGCTGCCAATTATCCAGAACTTTCTCAACTTCTTACTGACGTTTATGTCTCTTACTAAAGGAATAGTAAAGCAATGCCAAATAAAAGTTATCGAAACGCGATTAAAGAAGCGATTGAATCAGAAATGCGCCGTGACCCAAGTGTGATTGTTGTCGGTGAAGATGTCCGTGGCGGGCATGGCGGTAAAAATACGGATGACAATAAACTCGAAGGCTTTGGGGGCGTACTTGGTGTCACCAAAGGGCTATGGACAGAGTTTGGTTCAGAGCGTGTGATCGATACGCCGATTACTGAATCTGCAATTATTGGAATGGCAGCAGGGGCTGCTGCAACAGGTTTACGACCTGTGGCTGACCTGATGTTTATGGACTTCTATGGCGTATGTCATGACATGTTGTATAACCAAGCGGCCAAATTTCGTTATATGTTTGGTGGAAAAGCCAAAGCGCCTCTGGTGGTTCGAGGCATGATCGGCGCAGGCTTTTCTGCTGCCGCACAACATTCACAATCCCCGTATAACGTGTTTGCTGCTGTACCTGGTTTAAAAGTCGTGGTGCCATCTAGTGCGTATGATGTAAAAGGCTTATTGATCCAAGCCATCCGTGATGATGATCCCGTGGTTTTTTGTGAACATAAATTGCTTTATGACATCAAAGGTGAAGTTCCGGATGAACCATATACCATCCCTTTTGGTGTAGCAAATTACACCCGTGAAGGAACCGATGTCACGATTATTGCGCTAAGTTTAATGGTGCATCGTGCCAATGAAGTCGCGGATAAGCTTGCCAAGGAGGGGATTTCTGTAGAAGTTGTCGATCCAAGAACGATTTCTCCACTGGATGAAGAAGGCATTTTAGAGTCTGTTGCGTCAACAGGGCGTGTGGTGATTGTTGATGAGTCTGCTGCCCGTTGTGGTTTTGGGCATGATGTGGCTGCATTGATTGCACAAAAAGGCTTTCATTATCTCAAAGCACCCATTGAACTGGTGACACCACCGCATTCACCTGTGCCATTTTCACCCGTATTAGAAAAACAATGGCTACCAAGTGTAGAACGTATCGAACAGGCTGTACGTAAAACGTTGGAGGCTTAGGATGAGCGAAATTAAAACTTTAGAAATCCCAAAATGGGGTTTGTCGATGGAAGAGGGCACCATTGCCCAATGGTTGATTCAAGAAGGTGAGCAGTTTAGTAAAGGACAAGAAATTTGTGAAATTGAAACCACAAAAATCGTCAATGTCCTTGAAGCACCGTTTGATAGTACCTTGCGTAAAATCACTGCCAATAATGGCGATACTTTAGTGGTTGGCGGGATCATTGCAATTTGTGCAGATGCGCAAGTTTCTGATGCTGAAATTGATGCCTTTGCTCAATCTTTGGCTGGTGCACCTATTGTTAATGAAAGCAAAGCTGTTGAAGTGGTTACTGAAAAGCTGACAGCGACTCAGCCTGAAACCAAGACACA
This sequence comes from Acinetobacter sp. RIT698, assembly GCF_009668065.1. NCBI lineage: Bacteria > Pseudomonadati > Pseudomonadota > Gammaproteobacteria > Moraxellales > Moraxellaceae > Acinetobacter > Acinetobacter sp. RIT698. The sequence goes on along the minus strand of NZ_WJYH01000041.1, from coordinate 35,621 downwards.
AGCTGTGCCTAAACAGAATCGTACTGAGCAGCTATCAAAAGCTGTTGCCCAAAATGGCTATGTAATTCCTGCGGCATTACAAGGTTACCAACATGTTGAGGATATTTTTGCAACACCGCATGCCTTGAAATTGGCTGAAAAGCATCAAGTGAATTTGGCGCTGGTTTCAGGCTCAGGGCGTGAAGGTCGTATCAGTGTGCAAGACATTCAAACCGCAGTTCAAGCTGCGGGTGGATCATGGCCCGATATTCGACAGCAACCGAGTGGTAAAGTGGCGAAATCTAAAGCAGATGATAGCCAAGTGTTGGCAACACCAGTTGCACGTCGTTTAGCCAAACAATGGGGCATTAATTTACATGACTGCCGTGCCTCAGGCTCCAGAGGGCGTATTTGTAAGGAAGATGTTGAAGCAGTTTATCAGCGTGAAAACCCTGCACCTGCCCAAAACAGCGCTGATGTAACGCTGACAGAAACTGCCAAGGTAACCACCATTGCGATGAATGGTATGCGTAAAGCCATTGCTTCACGCTTACAGACAGCAAAACGTAATGCACCACACTTCCGTTTAACAGTAAATTTAAATGTAGATGCCATTCAGGGATTACGTCAGCAAATTAATGCCACTGTGCCGCAAGTGAAATTGTCAATCAATGACATGCTGATTAAAGCGGCAGCAGCTGCATTGATCAAAGTGCCGCAGGTCAATGTTCAGTTTGATGAAGAGAATCAGCAGATTTTGCAGTTTGATCAGGCGGATATCGCTGTTGCTGTAGCGATTGAGAATGGCCTTATCACTCCAATCATTAAAGCTGCCAATACCAAGTCTTTGGCACAAATTTCCAATGATATGCGTGATCTTGCAACACGTGCCAAAACCGGAAAATTGGCGCCTGATGAATTTCAGGGTGGCAGTTTCAGTATTTCGAATTTAGGTATGCTCGGCGTTCAACAGTTTGACGCGATTATTAACCCACCCCAAGGTGCAATTTTAGCTTTAGGTGCAGCAGAAAAACGGGCAATTGTTGAAAATGAGAGCATCGTGATTCGACAGATGGTGACCGCGACCTTGTCTTGTGATCATCGGGTGATTGATGGTGCGTTAGGCGCACAGTTCTTGGCAGCATTTAAGCAGTTTGTTGAAAATCCTGCATTGATTTTGGTGTAGGAGCATGAGCATGTCAGACACACAATTTGATCTTATTGTGATAGGCGCTGGTCCAGGTGGCTATGTGGCTGCGATTCGTGCAGCCCAACTGGGCTTAAAAACAGCGATTGTTGAAGAACAGCATTTGGGTGGCATTTGCCTGAATTGGGGCTGTATTCCAACCAAAGCTTTATTGAGTGGCGCGGCACTTGCACAGCAATTTAAACATTCACAACAGTTTGGTTTTTCTTTGGGGGCGATTGATTTTGATATCCAACAACTGGTACGTCATAGCCGTCAGGTGTCAGAACAGTTGGTACAAGGGATTAGGCAATTACTGAAAAAGAATCAAGTTACTGTTTTTAATGCAAGCGCTCAATTTATCGCGAAAGAACGCTTAGAACTGACTGATACAAAGGGTCAAAAACAACAGATTTCTGCACCGCATATTATTGTGGCAACGGGTGCTAGAGCCGCCAATTTAGCGCATGTTCCTGTCGATGGACAGCATGTCTGGAGTTATAAAGAGGCTTTAGTCCCAGAACAATTGCCGAAATCACTTCTGGTGATTGGTTCAGGGGCCATTGGCAGTGAGTTTGCCAGTTTATATCAGGACTTAGGCTGTCAAGTCACCTTGGTTGATATTGCCAAACAGATCCTACCCAGTGAAGACCTTGACGTTGCCAAATATGTGCAAAAGCAATTTGAACAGCATGGCATGACGGTTTTGACTGAAGCCGCTGTACAAAACATCGAAATCGACAAGGGCCAAGTACATTGTCATGTTGAAACTGCAACAGGTGTACAAACCATCACTGTTGAAAAAGTCCTTTCCGCAATCGGTGTGCAACCCAATACTCAAAATCTGGGTTTAGAAACATTGGGTATTGAGTTTGAGCATGGTTTTATCAAAGTTGATCCGTGGTGTAAGACCAATGTGGTTGGAGTGTATGCCATTGGTGATGTCGCAGGTGCACCATGCTTGGCACATAAAGCCAGTCATGAAGCAATTTTATGCGTGGAGAAAATTGCAGGGCTGGCACATGTACATGTTTTAGATCGTAGCCAAATTCCAGGGTGTATTTTTACCCATCCGCAGGTTGCAAGTATTGGGCTAAGCGAGCAAAAAGCCAAAGCAGCAGGTTTTACAATCAATGTGGGTAAGTTCCCTTTACAAGCCAATGGTAAAGCTTTGGCTTTAGGCGAGACCACAGGATTTGTAAAAACTATTTTTAATCAAGAAACAGGGGAATTGTTGGGGGCACACATGGTGGGTCATGAGGTCACTGAACATATTCAGGGCTTTGCCATCGCTAAATATTTAGAAGCCACTGATGAAAGCCTAGCACAGGTGATTTTCCCACATCCTACGTTATCTGAGGCGATGCATGAGTCGGTTTTATCGGCAATGCAACGTGCAATCCATATTTAAGGAGTCGCAACATGCCTAGAGGTCTAAACAATAAAGTCGCATTAATTACTGGTGCCGCACAGGGCATAGGACGCGGTATTGCTTTACGCTTGGCACAAGAGGGCGTACATATTGCCTTGGTTGATCTTCACCAAGAAAAGTTAACTGCTGTTCAGCAAGAGATTCAAGCATTTGGGGTAAAAGCCACCACATTTATTGCAGATGTTGCCGATCCTGTACAAATCAGCAGTGCGATTGATCATGCAGAATCGACATTAAATGGCTTTGATATCATCATTAATAATGCAGGGATTGCCCAAGTCCAAGCCTTGGCGGAGGTGAGTCCAGATGAATTTAATCGGATTATGAATATCAATGTGGGTGGTGTGCTGTGGGGAATTCAGGCCGCTGCCGATAAATTTAAACAGCGCCAACATGCTGGCAAAATCATCAATGCATGTTCGATTGCTGGGCATGAAGGTTTTGCCTTGCTTGGTGTCTATTCAGCCACTAAATTTGCCGTTCGTGCCTTGACTCAAACCGCAGCAAAAGAATATGCCAGTGCTGGTATCACGGTAAATAGTTACTGTCCTGGTGTAGTTGGTACAGATATGTGGGTCGAGATAGATCAACGTTTTGCTGATATCACAGGTGCACCTGTTGGTGAAACTTATCAGAAATATGTGGATGGAGTTGCTTTAGGACGTGCCGAAACCCCAAATGATGTTGCCGCATTGGTTGCTTTTCTAGCCAGTGAGGACGCTGATTATATTACTGGACAGTCAATTTTGACCGATGGCGGAATGGTTTATCGTTAATACTGGAATGAGGAATGCATCAATGAAAGCAGCTCGTTTTTATGATAAAGGGGATATCCGTATTGAGGATATTCCAGAACCACAGGTACAACCAGGAACCGTTGGAATCCAAGTCGCATGGTGTGGTATTTGTGGAACAGATTTACATGAATTTATCGATGGTCCAATTTTTATTCCTCCGTGTGGTCATCCGCACCCGATTTCGGGTGAAGCTGCACCCGTGACTATGGGGCATGAGTTTTCAGGCGTGGTGTACGCTGTAGGGGATGGCGTGGATGATATTCAGGTGGGGCAACATGTTGTGGTTGAGCCTTATATCATTGCAGATGATGTTCCGACTGGACCACATGACAATTATCACTTGTCAAAAAATATGAATTTTATTGGTCTAGGTGGTCGCGGTGGTGGGCTATCTGAAAAAATTGCGGTACAACGCCGTTGGGTACATCCCATTTCTGACCAAATTCCCTTGGATCAAGCCGCATTGATTGAACCTTTATCTGTCGGACATCATGCTTTTGTAAGAAGTGGAGCACAGTCAGGTGATATTGCCTTGGTTGGTGGAGCGGGCCCGATTGGATTGTTATTGTCTGCAATTTTAAAGGCCAAAGGCTTAACTGTCATCATTACCGAGCTCAGTGCAAAACGTAAAGAAAAAGCCTTAGAAGCAGGTGTTGCCGACTATGTGCTAGATCCGTCTCAAGTGGATGTTGTGGCTGAAGTAATGAAAATTACCCAAGACCGTGGGGTGGATGTGGCTTTTGAATGCAGTAGTGTTAATAAGGTCATGGATACACTGGTGGCAGCCATGAAACCGACGGGTGTGGTGGTGATAGTTTCAATCTGGAGTCATCCTGCAACGATTAATGTGCATAGTGTGGTGATGAAAGAGCTGGATATTCGCGGCACGATTGCCTATGTCAATGACCATCAAGAAACCATTCGCTTGGTTGAGCAAGGTAAAATTAATTTAGAACCTTTTATTACCCAAAGAATTGCTTTAGATGATTTGGTTTCACAAGGCTTTGAAACCTTGATTCATAACAACGAATCTGCGGTCAAGATTATTGTGCATCCTTAGCAATCATACAACTCGATGAGGCTTGTTATTGGTTGATGAATAGTTTGTGGGAGGCATCACAATCATTGATCAATAACCAATAACAGGCTTTAGATGAAGTGAAATAGAGATCTTGGTTTAAAATCTTTAAATTGAGCAATCCAAGCCAAGAGTTATTCAAGCAAGTCTTGAGGTTTAGCTGCAAAAAAGCTTTTATAGATAAGTTTAAACTTGGGTCTATGCTTGGTTTAGATATACTTAGCCATTACGCAATGATCTTAGCGAATCAGCTGTTAAAGACAGCCTGATTCAATAAAGTTTTATATCTGGTTATTTTAAATCATCTCTTTCATTAATCATGGTTAATGCCCCAATGATTAATGCCTCCATACTCTGGATAAATTCCGCCTCCATTTCTGCTTCTTCAGCGGCACGTTGGGTGTCTTTAATCGGTTCTTTACCCGCCACAGAATAAATCGTATCTGCAACCGCGATACAGTGAAATGCAATGGTTGCATTTAACCAACCCGCCTGCTTTTCAGAAAGAGAATAAGCCGCCGCAACTTGATGATGATGTTTTTTAATTTTGGTAATCATCGAAGGTGTAGATGCCATGCGACGAATTAAATAGGGGGTAAAGCCGGGGTTGGACTTCACCAGTTCTCGAATTGAATGCATAAATTCAAACAGATATTGTTTTAATGGAATCGGATTTTTTTCTAAAGGTTGCGGTATTTCCCAACGAATAAAAATTTCTTCTGCAATCAAATATTTGAGGTCTTCTAAACTGGCAATATGTTTGTATAACGCCATATGACTGACCCCAAGTGCAGCTGCAACGCCAACAAATGTAAGGTTCAATAAACCGATCTCAATCCCAGCATTCATGATGCGTTCATGGGTGATGGTACGTGGGCGACCGCGAGAAGACGGTTTGCTCAGAGAAGACATATTTATTCCGTAAAAATTAATTTTTTAATGTTGCCATGTGAATGGATGAGGGTCAAATCGTTTACTTTGCTTAATTAGTTTACTACAATGCAACTAAATCTATTGATATTAATTCTCATTATTGTTTGATGGCATGTCTAGCGGAGTTTTAGTCAGAATCAACTGACCAAAAGCGGATGGATATGAACGATCAGACACAGGATTTTTACTGTTATGTGTGCAAGTCATGTAAAAAAAGTTCAGGCTCAGTATTCAAATCCATTGAATTTTATATTGCATCCAATTCGACTCAAATTAATTTTGGCTTCGGTCACGGCAGCGGTTGGTTCAATGCTCACCTTGGTGCCTTTGATCGCGATTACATGGGTGATCAGTACTATATTTACCGAAGTAACTACACTCGGTGGATCACAACAGGGTGACGATAAAATCCTATGGATGATGTTACTCAGTATTGGGTGTTTGTTGCTCGGCATGCTTTTGTTGACCGTCAGTGAGTTAATCGCGCATTTGGCGGATCATGAAATTACTGGGCAATTGCAAAGCAATATAACCCAGCATCTGACCCAAGTTCCTCTGGGATGGTTTACAGGCAGAAGTTCGGGAGAAGTTAAACAAATCATGCAGGATGACATTGGTCTACTGCATAGTTTAACTGCACATTTTTATCCCGCTGTTGGACGTGCATTCGGCACAATTAGTGTTGCTGTAATTTTTCTATTGATGATGGACTGGCGCATGGCAATTTTAGCATTATTGCCATTTTTAGGCTTTGTCATATTTTTACGCAAGGCCATGCGTGCCAGTGGAAATAATATTCAGCAATTTGCCAATCAGCTGGGTCAGATCAATAGTGCCGCTGTTGAATTTATCCATGCGATACCCGTCGTCAAAACCTTTGGCAAAAGTGGTCAGGCTTCACAGGGCTATCAGCAGGCCGTTCATTCATTTGCAGATGCTTTTCGAATATTTACTCGTCCCTTAGTTAAATCTATGGCACATGCCCATGCGATGATTTCACCGATCACCATATTAGGTGTTGTACTGCTGAGTGGAACACTATTGATTTCTTTGGGTTGGCTTAAACCCATAAATTTACTGCCTTTTATGTTGATTACACCAACCATCTGTGCTCCCGTTTTATTGTTACATACCTTATTACATGATCTACAAGCCAGTCAGGCTGCCGCACAGCGAATTTTGGCATTATTGGATACACCAGTATTGCCAATGGCTAAAGGGAATCCACAATTACAGATTAAAGACAGCAGTATTGATTTTCATCAAGTCAGCTATGGCTATACAGCGCAGCATCAAGTGCTATCGGATCTTAATTTTTCACTTAAGTCTGGAACCATCACTGCAATTGTCGGTCCATCGGGTGCAGGGAAGTCAACCATTGCTCAGCTGTTGCTACGCTTTTTTGATCCTGTTGCAGGAAAGATCATGCTTGGTGGCGTAGATCTACGCGATATTCAAACCACCACACTTTATCAACAGATCGGATTTGTTTTGCAGGATACCCGTCTCATTCATGCCAGTGTACGTGACAATATTGCTCTCGGACGTCCAAACGCCAACCAACAAGAAATAGAAAATGCAGCAAAGGCTGCAAATATTCATGATCGAATTATGGCGTTGCCACAAGGCTATCAATCTATTGTGGGGAAAGATGCCCAGTTGTCAGGGGGTGAACGTCAAAGGATTAGTATTGCCAGAGCAATTTTACTGGACCCACCGATATTGGTGCTGGACGAGGCCACAGCTGCTGCTGATATTGAAAATGAAATTGCAATTCAGGATGCACTTTCAAAATTTGCCCAAGGTCGAACCCTTTTAGTTATTGCACATCGTTTAGATACCATTATGAATGCTGACCAAATTCTTGTCCTTGATCAAGGAAAAATTGTTGAACAGGGGACCCATGAGGCGTTGTTCGCTCAGCAAGGTTTATATCACCAATTATGGTCCTATACCGAAAAGCATGTTCACACGCAAATGGGAGAAGCATCATGCTAAAAACCTTTTCTCAATTGCTGGGTGATGATGTCGCTATTCTTCACCGTTATCTGGCGATGGCAGTTGTATATGCTGTGTTTTGTGGCCTGAGCCTGATCATGTTGGCGTTGATTTTGTCTCAATTGATGCTGGGTAATCTTGATCAAATTGCGCTTTGGCTGATCTTATTATTTTTTGCAATCATCCTGTGTTGGTGTCTTCGCCGTGTAGTGGAGCAAATGGGAATTGCTGTTGGTATTGCTGTTTTAGAAAATGCCCGTCTGCGTTTGGGGCATCATGCTGCAAGTTTACCTGTCGGTTGGTTTACCCAACAAAATACCACCCAATTCAATCATCTTGTCACTCAAGGCATGATGTCTGTTGCGCAATTACCAGCGCATGTTTTTACCCCTGTGATTAGCAGTGTGATTACGCCTTTGGTTATTGTCATCGCATTGTTATGTATACATGGTGTATTCGGCTTGATTGCATTGGTTGCGCTTCCGCTGATTGTGCTGATATTTAGATTGACCAGTAAAATTGCCCGTTTTACAGATGAGCGATACCAACAGAGTTTTGCTGAAACAAGCCAACGTATGGTGGAGTTCGCGCAAGCTCAATCCGTTTTACGTGCTTTTAATGGCGAAGGTCGTAGCACCCGATTTATTCATCAAGCCGTAGACCAGCAACGACATTTCGGTTTAAAGCTTATTTTAATGTCGTCCTTATCGGCGGTATTGAATAGCTGGGCCATTCAAATTGTGTTTGCGGTATTTTTGATTGTTACGGTGTTTTGGCTGAACATCCACAGCGTAAATCAGCTCTTATTGGCAGACATTGTCAACATTACCGTTTCACTGCTCCTAGTTTGTCGATTTATTGACACCTTGCTTGAGGTTGCAAGCTATAGCGAAGTATTGCGTAGTGCAGGCAGTCAACTTGAAGCCATACAACAGATTTTTAACGCCAAAGCATTAGCACAAGTTGAGATTTCTAAAAGCCCCAATGATGCATCGATTGAATTTAAAAATGTTCAATTCCGTTATGCAGAGGATGAGCCTGATGTCTTAAAGGGTGTGGATTTATTTATTCCCTCAGGCAGTATGATGGCGCTGATTGGAGCTTCTGGTTCTGGAAAAACCACTTTAGCCAAGCTCGTGGCTCGTTTTTTTGATGTCAATCAAGGGCAAGTGCTGTTAGGTGGGGTGGATGTCAAGCAATTACGCTATGAACAACTGACTACACAGATCAGTCAAATCTTCCAAGACAACTATTTGTTTTCGGGCTCGATTGCTCAGAATATTCGTATGGGTAAAGCCAATGCAACCGATGATCAGGTGATGCAGGCAGTCCAGCAAGCGGGCATCACAGAAATGCTGGCGCGTCTTCCTGATGGTCTTGAAAGTATGGTGGGAGAAGGTGGTGTACGATTATCAGGCGGTGAACGACAACGGATTACCATTGCACGCGCGTTGATTAAAGACGCACCTATTCTTTTGGTGGATGAAGCAACTGCCGCTTTAGATGCAGAAAATCAGGCGATTATTTGTGAATTGCTGAATCGCTTACGGGGTCAAAAAACAATATTGGTGATCGCACATCAACTCTCGACAATTGCCGCTGCAGATCACATTGCGGTATTAGAAAAAGGCCGAGTGATTGAGCAGGGAACACCCGCACAATTACGCTTGTTGCATGGACATTATGCCCGTTATTTAGCGCAGGGGCAGGCAGTTAAAGGATGGCGACTAGGCAAAAATGTACAGGTCGGAGAGCATGCCTAATGCCTGTCGTTTTATTGTTGCTGTTTGGTATGTTGTGCATCGCATCCTTACTACTCGGTGCTCAGCAAATCGCATGGTCAGACTTATTTTCTGCATCCAGTGATGCATGGCTCACCCTTAGTGCAAGTCGGATTCCACGTTTGATCACGATTGTATTAACGGGTGTGGGCTTGTCAGTGTGTGGTGTGATCTTACAGCATATTGTCCGAAATCGTTTTGTTGAACCGGGTACAACTGGGAGTTTGGATGCCGCCAAGCTTGGAATTTTAGTGTCATTAACGCTTATTCCAGCCGCAAGTGTACTCAGTAAAATGCTGTTTGTGATGCTTTTTTGTTTTCTTGCCAGTCTGATTTATATCGCCATCATTCGCCGTATCCAATTTAGGAATACCGTTTTAGTGCCTGTGATTGGTTTGATGTATGGCGGCATATTGAGTGCATTGGCAGAGTTCTATGCTTATCGCAATAATATTTTGCAGAGCATGCAAGGCTGGCTGATGGGGGACTTTTCAAGAGTCATTCAAGGCCACTATGAAATGATTTATATCATTTTGCCCATCGTGGTACTGAGCTATATTTTTGCTCATCGCTTTACGGTACTGGGGATGGGCGAGGAAATGGCCTCAAGTCTGGGGCTAGGCTATGCAAGGATGGCTGCAATTGGCTTGTTGCTGGTTGCAATCACTGTTGCAGCAACGGTGATTACCGTTGGCGCTATTCCTTTTGTAGGATTGGTGGTTCCCAATCTGGTTGCCTTGATGTATGGCGAAAACTTGGCAAAAACCTTACCCATTGTGGCTTTGGCAGGTGCTTCTTTACTGCTGGTCTGTGACCTTATCGGACGCTCTGTACTTTATCCCTTTGAAGTGCCTATCGGTTTAACTGCTGGTGGTGTCGGTGGGGTTTTATTCCTCATGTTAATTCTGAGGGGGCTTCGATCGTGACAAAGTTGAAGCTATCGATGCTGGTATTCAGCGTAATGGTGCTGGCGGTATTGTTTGTCTTTCTAAATGCAGGATTTGATTTTGATTATGTCATTCCGCAACGGCTGGTTCGGCTCGCCACCATCGTGCTTGGCGGAATATGTATTGCATTTTCTTCGATTATCTTTCAGACCATCGTCGGCAATCGTATTTTAACCCCATCCATCATGGGCTATGAAGCCGTCTATTTGTTATGGCAGGTCATGTTGCTGTTTTTTCTTGGCACTTCTGGATTGTCATGGCTGGGTTTAAATGGAAATTTCTTTGTTTCAATCTTGCTGATGCTGTTTTATTCGTGGGCAATGCACCGTTGGTTGCTGACCCGAGTGCGCAATGATGTCTTTCAACTGCTGTTATTTGGCTTAGTACTCACTATGGTGATTAGTACCGTCACTCAGTTTATCCAGCTCAAAATAAGCCCCGGTGAGTTTTCAGTATTTCAAGGACTCAGCTATGCCTCATTTAATCGTTCTCAACCTGAAACATTAATTTATGCAGTGGTGACGGTTGTTATGGTTCTTGGGTTACTGAGAAAAAAATATGCTGTTTTGGATGTGATGGTGCTCGGTCGTGAACAGGCAATTTCATTGGGGATTGATCATCATCAATACGTCAAATTTTATCTTGCCTTGATTGCCGTCTTGGTTGCAATTTCAACCAGCTTGATTGGCCCTACCGCATTTATGGGGGTGTTTATTGCCAATATTGCTTATGCACTTGCCGGAACACATCAACATAAATTTACCTTAGCCATCGGCTGTGTTGTGGCGATTGCCATATTTATTCTCGCTCAGATTTTAGTTGAGCATGTTTTTAATTATAAAACGACAGTCAGTATTTTAGTCAATTTGGTATGTGGTGTGTACTTTCTTGTACTGACAGTTCGTGCCAGAGGTGTTTCATGATTAGGGTACGTAATATCCATAAATCCTATGGGGGAAAAAGTGTACTTTCGGATGTCAATATTGAATTTCCTGAAAAGCAGGTGACTTCACTCATTGGTCCAAATGGGGCGGGTAAATCGACTTTATTGATGATGCTGGCGAATTTATCGAGCCCTGATCAAGGTCAAATTTTATTTCAACAGAAAGATATTACCCAGATCCGAACGGCTGAATATGCCAAATATGTTGCAACCTTACGACAGTCTCCAAGCTTTAACTTACGCATGAGCGTAGAAGAACTGGTGTCTTTTGGGCGGTTCCCTTATAGCGGTGGTGCTTTGACCGCAAACGATCATCAGGTGATTGATGAGGCAATTCAATTTCTAAATTTAGAAGCATTACGTAAAGTCTATATCGATGAACTGAGTGGTGGCCAACGGCAGATGGCTTTTCTGGCGATGACCATTGCTCAGCAGACTGAGGTGCTTTTATTGGACGAGCCTTTAAATAACCTTGATATGAAACATGCTGTTCAGATCATGCATGCATTACGTCGTTTATGTGATGAACAGGGGCGTACCGTGATTCTGGTAATTCATGACATCAATTTTGCAGCGAATTATTCTGACCATATTGTTGCATTGAAGAATGGCAAACTGCGTTTTAGTGGTCCAGTCAAACAGGTGATTACTGCGCAACAATTAGATGATCTGTATGAACTTGATTTTGAAATTACCTACAGTGAACAAGGCTGTATGTGCAACTACTTCAACTCAACAGGTGCTTGAATACACATGAAATGGAAAAATAACGGCTGGAATCTGGCACTGATCATGATAGCCGCAATCAGCTTATCGGGATGTGACAAAAAACCTGCTGCTGATGCGAACCAAGGGGCTCAAAAGTTAGCAACCCCGATCGTGGTTAAACATGAACTAGGAACCACCAGCATTGCCTATCATCCACAACGTGCTGCGGTATTGGATATGAATGAAGCTGATTTTCTTGATCAACTGAGTATTCCTATTGCGGGTATGCCCAAAGATTATGTACCACATTTTTTGCAAAAGTATAAAGATGATCAAAAGGTTCAAGATCTAGGTGCGATTGTTCAGCCCAATATGGAACGGATTTACACACTCAAACCAGACATCATCTTAATGACGCCACTGCAAGCAAATCAGTATCAAGCGTTGAGTAAAATTGCACCGACTGTGCACTATGACATCAATTTCAATAACAGTCAGCAGCATCATATTGAGGCGATTAAAGCGCATTTGATCACTTTAGGCCAGATCTTTAATCAACAGCTATTGGCGACGCAAAAAGTAGATGCATTGGATGCCAAAGTAGCAGAAGTACGAAAAATAACTGCAAATCGTCCTGAAAAAGCTTTGGTGGTCTTACATAACAATGGTGCCTTTAGCAACTTTGGGGTTCAGTCACGTTATGGCTTTGTATTTAATGCATTAGGGGTAAAACCAGCCAGTACAGTGGTAGATACAAGTTTGCATGGTCAACCGATTTCTAGTGAATTTATCAAACAGGCTGATCCCGATATTTTGTATATCGTCGATCGTACAGCCGTCATGGAACATCGTCCGACGATTGATGCTGAGCGGATGAGTAATCCTTTATTACGCCAAACCAAAGCATGGAAAAATGGCAAAGTGGTTTTTGTTGATGCAGATGCTTGGTACATCACTGCGGCAAGCCCAACCTCCATGCATATTTTAATTGATGATGTCATCAAGGGGTATCAGCTATGAATTAGGTCTTTACACGATAAATTTATAGCCAGATAAGCTCTAGCCAAAACACCCATACCGTGAACAAGTGACTACAGCATACTTTTCAATAAAAAAAGTGTGATAGGGAAACTTGTGCTTAAAAAATGAAAGGAAATTTGTATATGAAATATGGTCATCCACTTTTTCAGCACGCTTTGAAACCACAGTGCCGAGATTCAAGCCCGCAATTTAAACTGAAAAACTTGATTTCTGCTCAACTGTTGTTGGGTTTCGGATTAACTTTTGTGATTCCGATCTCAACAATTCATGCGCAAACACCTGATCTGCCATCATCAGATCACGAGGCATTGCAAAATTTACCCACCATCCATGTACAAGCTGTGAATGAAAAAAACAGTGTTTTAGCGGGGCAGATTTCTTCGCAGAATAAGTTGGGTTTTTTAGGTGAGAAAGGCTTCTTAGAAACGCCATTTAATAGCATTGGCTATACAGACCAATATATTGAAAATCAACAGGCAAAAGATATTACCGATGTCATTGCTAAAACCGACCCATCGGTATTTACCAATGGTGCCAGTGGCGGATGGAGTGAAAACTACTATATTCGTGGCTTTGCTTCGAGTACAAGTGATATGTCAATGAACGGCATGTTTGGCATCACACCTTTTTATCGAAGCTCTCCTGAAATGTTTGAACGAATTGAGGTACTCAAAGGACCTACAGCATTACTCAATGGTATGCCGCCAGCAGGATCGGTGGGGGGCATGGTCAATTTAGTCAGCAAGCGTGCAGGCGATGATCCACTGCAGCGTTTTAGCGCGACCTATATGTCTGATTCACAGTTTGGTGGTCATCTCGATATCGGCAGACGTTTCGGTCAAAATAAAGATTTTGGTGTACGTTTAAATACAGTATATCGTGATGGAACAGGGGCAATTAAAGACCAAGATAAAAAAACAGCCTTAGTTTCTTTAGGTCTGGATTGGCGTGGTGAAAGTGCACGTATTTCAGCAGATCTCTATACAGCTGAGGATCGAGTAGATGGTGTCAACCGTGGGATTAATTTACTCTCAGGGGTTGCGATTCCTAAACCACCAAAACCAGACACACTATTAAATCCAGACTGGTCTTTTGTTGAAACCAAAGATAAGGGCGCTATGCTTCGTGGCGAATATGACTTGAGTGATCGAGTTATGGCATATGTCGCTTATGGACAAAGTAAAACCGATTATAAATATAATGGTGCCATGTCAGCGACCGTGCTCGACAGTCAAGGCAGGCTCGAAACCAAGATTGGTCAGTTGGCTTTTGATCTTGAAAAGAAATCAGCTGATCTGGGCATAAAAGGAAAATTTGATACAGGATCTATTGGGCACCAATGGGTTGTCAATGCAACGTATTACCAACATGATCAAAATGACTATGGGGTAAGAAACGTGGCTGGGGCTGAATGGATCACCAATCTTTATCATCCAGTTTGGGGAAATCCACTTCGCTTTAATGCGCCACATATTTCTAAAACAGCATCTCGTTTAAACAGTTATGGGATTGCGGACACCTTATCTTTTGCTCAAGATCAAGTCCAATTGACTTTGGGTGTACGACAACAGAATGTGCTGAGTGAAGCTTTTAATATTGTTACAGGCAGTCGAACATCACGTTATGATGAAAGTGCCACCACACCTGGGGCTGCGATATTGTTTAAAGCCACAGCGCATATTTCCTTATATGCAAACTATATAGAAGGCTTAAGCCAAGGCTCAACCGCACCGTATACTGCGGCAAATGCGGGTGAAGTTTTTGCGCCTTTTAAAACAAAGCAAAAAGAGCTTGGGATTAAAATGGATTTAGGGAAATTCTCAAATACTTTGAGTCTGTTTGAAATTGAAAAACCAAGTAGCTATACCGATCCCGTCAGCAATATTTTTACTGCTGATGGCGAGCAGCGCAATAGAGGAATTGAATGGAGCTTCTTTGGAGCACCTATTGCGAATCTTCGTGTAATCGGTGGTGTTGCCTATATTGATCCTGAATTAACCAAAACTGCAGGTGGTAAAAATCAAGGCAATACTGCGACTGGGGTTGCCAAGCAACAGGCGAAATTAGGCATGGAGTGGGATATTTCGATGTTGCAGGGTTTAACCTTGACTGGAAATGCCACAGCAGTTTCAAAGCAATATATCAATCAGGAAAATACACTACATGCTTCTGGACGAACACTGTTTGATGTTGGGGCGAGATATAAGACCAATGTTTCAAGTTTTCCACTGAGCTTAGCTGCGAGTATCAATAACGTGACCAATAAGGCGTATTGGGGCATGCCACAATTGTCCAGTTTAGCCTTAGGTGCGCCTCGAACTTATATGCTGTCGGCTTCTATCGATTTTTAATTTAAGCGATACAGCACTATATTTTTATATGGTGCTGTATGTTGATTCAATGAGGCGCTTTAAATCATATAAATCTGTTTAATCAAAAATAAAGCGGATGGGGGGCTCAAGGCAGGCTTGCTTAAAGCGCTGTTGATAAAACAACACTAAATCTAAAACAAGTGATGAAATCTAAACATTTATTAAAATTATATTTTGCATAAGACATTGAAAATTATAAAAATAAATATTGGCATAAAAGCTGCTCAATACAAGTGATATGAAATTGGAAGTATCTTAAGGAATACCTATGTCACTTGTCGTCGATAAAAAAGAAAATTCTAAAGAATTTGTAAAAAGTACTTTATCTGAAATTTGGGTCACACGATGTCCAGTACCCACTGCAACAGGAATCTCATTAAAGCGCGGCACCTTAGTCGAAAAATTTGAGCGACATGGTATTGATGTTGCGGTATTGCAAGATGCGCGTAAAGGCTTGTCTGTGCATCATTTTGATCATCAGCTTCCGGCTTTATTCCGTGAGGGTGGCAATGTACCTGCTTTGGCTGCACGTTCAGAAGGTGCCCCAAGTCGTCTGATTGGATTAACTTGGATTGATGAATGGCAAGTGATTATTGTTCGACCTGATTCAGCAATTCGTCAACCTGAAGACTTAAAAAATGCCAAAGTGGCTTTACCTGAATATGCCGATAAACGTGCAGGCAGTATTTTTAGAGCCATGTCATTACAAGGTATTCGAGGGGCTTTACAACTTGCAAATTTAAGTTTTCGTGATGTTGATTTTATTGAAGTTCCTGAGCGAGCTGAATCGAAACAAGATCGTGATGCCAGTGCCTATTGGTCAGGCCTTGATGCCTTGATTACAGGTGAGGTGGATGCCGTGTATGTCAAAGGGGCATCGGCTGTTGAGGCAGCCACTAAGCGTGGTTTAAAAGTCGGTATCGATTTAGATCAATTTGCAGATGTGACTTCGCGTGTGAACAACGGGACACCTCGTCCTATCACGGTACATGAAGATTTATTGGAACATCACTTTGATGTCGTCGTGGATTTTCTGGAAGAGCTTTTTGATACCGCAGACTGGGCAGAAGATCATTTAGATGAAGTGCTGGTTATTCTACAAGATGAAACCATTGCGGGTGCTGAAAGTGTGGCTACAGCGTATCGTAATAATTTCCATAAATCTTTACACCCTTCATTAAGTGAAGAACGCCTTGAGCTTTTAAAACAACAAAAAGATTTTCTTTGGTTACATGGCTTCCTTGAAAAAGACGTAGATCTTAATACATGGGTCGATCATCGCCCATTACTCGAAGTTTTAAAGCGTCGCCAAAATAAACAACGTTAAAACAGGATATTTATCATGACTACACTGATTCAATCGCCACTTTCCCCTGAACTCAATGATTTTATTGAACGCAACCGTGAAAAAGCTGAATTTGCATTTGAGGTGTTCCGTGAGACGGGCACAATCACTGCCAATGGCACGGTCAATTTTGTTGAACGCGCCCCTGAGAATACCTTGGTGACCTTTAACTATGCAGGTCCTTGGTCACGAGATAAAAAAAGCAAAGTACTGGTAGAGAAACTTGATGGTGAAGTTTTATTGGGACGAAAAGGTGCTGGTGGCCGTTATAACAAACTGTTTCGTGAACATGCAGATGTCACCACAATCTCTCATGTACATGCACCGAATTTAGGTGCTTGGGCCCAAACACACCGAACCCTACCGATTCGATATGTGCCTGTTCAGCGTTTTCATTTATTTAATGAATTACCGATTTATATTGATCGCCGTCAGGCAGAAGTAGATTTCATTTTAGATCAACTCAAGATTGATATTGAGCATCGGGCTATTTTGGAAGCCAATGGCGGTGCCACAGTTTGGGGGCGTCAAGGTCTACAGGAAACTGCTGAATTTATTTTATTGCTTGAAGAAGGTGCTCAAATTCAACTGTTAGCAGAATTGGTTGGAGGAAGTCGTGAATATGGGCAAGGGGTATTACAGCAACAGTGGAAAATGAGCGGATTGACTGAAAAAGCAAAATCACTGGGATTACTTCCACTCCATTAGAAACATGATTTAAAACAAATATAGAGAATATTATGGCTGTAAAACTTTTATGGTATCTCACCTCTCCTGATGGTCCCTATCCTTGGTTGGAGTCGGGACGCTGGGATACCGATTATGAACATTTGCAACAAATTGCAATTACCGCAGATCGTCTGGGGTTTTACGGTTCGCTCATGGGTACAAGTGAGTATGAAACACTGGCGGTTGCCGCGAGTTTAATTCCTTTTACTGAACGCCTGAAGTTTTTGGTCGCACAGCATCCAGGTGAAGTTCAACCCGCAGTTTTAGCCAAATATGCACAAACTTTTGATGCCTTTTCTCAGGGACGTTTGTTGTTTAATGTGGTCAATGGCAATGATCAGGGACTTGCCGCTTTGGGTATTCATTATTCACATGATGAACGCTATGACTTTAGTAAAGAATACTGGAGCACATTTCAACAGAATTATTTAGGCGATAAATCTGGTTTTCAGGGTGAGTTTATTCAAGTGGCTCCACGTCAAGAGGGTGCTTCACCGATGTCAAAATGGCATGGGGCAACCCAAAAACAAGGCGTACCGCTGTGGGGAGCTGGCACATCAGCGAAAGGGGTACAACATTCAGTGGAATTGCTGGATGTGTATTTAAGCTTTGCCAACACACCGCCGTTGCTGGGAGAAAAATTCAGTAAGGTTGCAAAAGAAGCCGCTAAAGTTGGGCGAACTTTGCAGTATGGAACTCGCTTACAAATTATTGTTCGTGAAACCGAAGAAGAAGCGTGGCAATACGCGCAGTCTCTACTCGATAAAATTGATGTGAATTATGCGATTGAAGCAGTAAAACGTCAGCTTCCACCCAATGAATCTTTTGAAAGCTATCAAAGTAATAACCCGATTGTTCAAAAAAATTTAGAACGCTTACGTCAGGGGATATTACCTCAAGCTAAAGATTTTGAAATTTATCCAAATATTTGGACAGGGCCATCACTGTTTGGTTTTGATATCTTAAATCCCGCTGCGGGGACCGCATTGGTCGGGAGCGCTGAAAATATTGCTCAACGTATCCAAGAATATGAAAGCTACGGTACATCTGCATTTATTTTGTCGGGTTTTCCTTTAATCACTGAAGTTTACCGTGTTGCAGACTTGTTGTTTCCTTTACTTGAGCTCGATCATGGTTTTGAGTTACCGAAGTTAAAAAATCGCTCCTCTGTAGATTCTCTGTTGAATCAAGAAACTGTGGTTTAAAAGGAGAATCCTATGAGTAAAATTACGCGCAGAGCATTAATTAAAAATACTGGTTTAGGTCTAGGTACGATTGCAGCAGCAAGCCTGATCGGGTGTTCTCGTTCCGATTCCTCAGCATCAAATGAAGCTGCTACACATACAAGCCAGCATACCACACCGCAAAAAGGTGGAGTGATCAAAATTGGGGTGATTAATGGTAATCAAGCTGGAAATTTAGATGCCCATAAGCCGATTGGAATGTCGAGTGCCTTTAGAGGTTGGCCGTTATATGCCAAATTATGGGAGTGGGGGCGAGATATTCAACCTAAATTGGCGCTTGCTGAATTTGCAGAACCCAATGAGGATGGCACTAAATGGACGATTCGGCTAAAGAAAGGGCTTGAGTTTCATCATGGTAAAACCATTACAGCTGATGATGTCATTTTCTCTTTACGTCGTTTGACCGATCCTAAACTGGCGTCTCCCTTTGCTGCTTATCTGTATTCATTGCAGCGCGATGCGATTAAAAAGCGTGATGATTACACCGTTGAAATTCCATTTGCTCAAGGCAAAGGCTTAGTAGCCCTACCTGAAGCATGGATGAGTTGGGGCGGTATTGTTCCAACAGATTATGACCCAATCAAGAATGTCGTCGGAGCAGGCCCGTTTAAGCTGGAAAGTTTTACCCCAGGTCAACGTTCCCGTTTCGTACGTTTTGAAAATTATTGGAAAGACAATCAGCCTTATGCAGATGCCATTGAAATTATAGATTTTAAAGACCAAACCGGGCGTCTTGCTGCTTTGCAATCAGGGCAAATTGATATTGCATCGGGTATTAGTGCCGAGCATTTATCTTTGATTCAAGCCAATAAACGACTGAATGTTGTTTCATCTGAAACAGATGCTTGGCAATCCTTTGACATGAATACCACTAAAGCACCGTTTAATGATCCTCGTGTCAGACAAGCATTTCGTTTGATTGCCAATCGGGATGATTTAGTGAAACGGGCATTGGCGGGACAAGGGCGAATTGCCAACGATCTGTATTCATTTAGTGATCCTGTTTATAACCATGAAATTCCACAGCGTAAGCAAGATTTAGCCAAAGCTAAAACACTATTAAAAGCCGCTGGTTTTGATCAAAACTTAAAAGTTGATTTATATACAGGACCAGATAGCAATGCCGCCTTGGTGTTTGCGCAACATGCAGCGCAAGCTGGCGTGATCGTAAACGTTAAACAAGTTGAAGCTGCAACATTTGCAGATGCAGTCAAACAAGATTGGGCATTGAGTACAGGTTCAAATGTTTCTCGTCCATTTTTATTGACGGTATTGCAGATTGATGGACCCGGTGCAGCCAATAACAAAACCCGTTTTAATCAAGCCCGTTTTACTGAGCTGGTGCATCACGCATTGCAACAGCCTGATCTGGAAAAACGCAAAGTTCTGGTGCATGAGGCACAGCAAATTCAGCATGAACAAGGTGGCTTACTGATTTGGGGTTTTAACAATGTTTTAGATGCACATTCTCATCAGATTGGTGGTGTAACACCTGATCGAACCGGTTTTGCAGCATGGCGAACTGATGAGTTTTGGCGTAAAGGGGAGTGATGATGACGACTCAAGCCAGCAAAATTGAAAGCTCGATTCAACATCCAGCTATCGCCAAGTCGTTTGAATTTCCTGCATGGTTACCTTGGTTTTTGACCCGTATCGTGTCAGGAATTTTGGTGATTTTTGTGATTAGTTTAATTGTATTTATCGCGACTCAAGCGCTTCCATCTGACCCTGCGCGGGTCATTTTAGGGCCAGAAGCACCAGAAGCTACGGTTCAAATACTGCGTGAACAATTGGGGCTGACTCAACCGATATTGGTGCAATACTGGAATTGGCTGACTCAATTATTACAAGGTAATTTTGGACGCTCAATTGATTCTAATGTACCTGTGTTACAGATTATTCAAAACTATTTTGGTAATACGCTTGCTTTGAGTAGCTTGGTGGTGGCAATCACTGTACCGATTTCAGTTTTACTTGGGGTTTGGTTATCGCTACGTCGTGATAGCAAACTAGACCGAATCATTGTATCTAGCTCGATTATTTTTAAAGCAGTGCCCGGATTTGTCATTGCCATTTGGCTAATGATGTTATTTTCAACTTCGATCTTGCATGTATTACCCGCTGCATCATTGCTGATTCCTGGGCAGTCTCCGTTTAGCCAGCTAGAGTTTTTAATTTTACCCATTTTAACGTTAGCTTTATCGCTTATTCCTTATCTCATGCGTCTTGTGCGAGGCTCAATGATCGATGCCTTAGAGTCTGATTATGTCACTTCAGCACGATTACGCGGTATTCCAGAGCATCGCATTATCTGGAAGCATGTTTTACCTAATGCTTTAGTGCCCGTGGTACAAGGCACGGCATTGACTATACGGGTTTTACTCAGTGGGGCTTTAATTATCGAGGTTGTATTTAGTTATCCCGGAATTGGCAATGCATTGAATGCAGCAATTGAAATGCGGGATATTCCTACCATTCAAGCGATTGTGTTATTGCTGACCATCTGTGTGGTGGTGGTCAATTTAATTGCAGACTTAATGACCACTTTACTCACACCGAAAATACGCACTGCAAAAAAACATAAAGCCCGCTCACCTGGTTTACGTCAGGCATTACGTTTATGGAAATCTGGTCGACCGATTACGGTAAAGCCTGTCGATCGCCGTAATGCCTTGAAGAATATCAATTCAGGAGAGGGGAAATGAGTACACTTCATTGGTATCAACGTAAGTTTTTCAAAGCCTTGATTTCTGAGCGACAAGTCCGTTTTGGTTTTGTGGTGACAAGCTTAGTTTTGATATTTGCGCTTATTGGCCCAGTGCTGGTTCCTTTTGAACCAACTGCATTAGTGGGTATGACCTATGGTGCGCCTGAAGCACAGGCTTTTCTTGGCTATGACTATATTGGGCATGATGTTTGGTCTCGTGTATTAGCGGGTGGTGCTTCAATTATTTGGATGACCCTCGCTGCCAGTCTGGTGGCTTTAATTATTGGTTCCAGTTTAGGCATATTGGCTGCTTTTGCACGAGATAAAGTTGACCAGTTTGTGACTTGGCTTACCGATGTTTTTATGGCATTTCCTGATCTGATTTTAGTGCTATTAATCGTTTCGATGTTAGGGCGTGAGCCATGGCTGATTGTGCTCACTGTTTCGATTGCTTTTATTCCTGGGGTAGTACGTCTTGCACGAAGTGTTGCGCTAAATTTGGTTGAGCAAGAGTATGTAGAGGCCGCCAAAATTTTAGGTTATTCGAAAAGCTATATTTTATGCCGTGAAATCCTACCCAATATGCTGACACCCTTATTAATTCATCTTGGGGTGATGTTGACGTGGGCTGTTGGCATGTTATCTGGTCTGGCTTTTCTTGGTTATGGTATCGCACCTCCTGCAGCCGATTGGGGCCTGATGATTAATGAAAATCGTGCTGGGTTATTGGTTCAACCGTGGGCAGTATTTGCACCGGTGATTTTAATTGCTTTGTTTGCGCTGGGAACCAATGTGTTGGCTGAAGGTGTAGGGCGTGCCGCAGCGCGGATTGAGGAAAAGTAACCATGACAGAGATTTTAAAGAATACGGTACTACAGGTAAAAGACTTAACGGTGGCGTTGGTCAACACAGGCAATCATGTGGTTTCGAATATTTCTTTTCATTTAAACGAGGGCGAAGTCCTTGGATTGGTGGGAGAAAGTGGTTCAGGTAAAACCACATTGTCGAGTGCGTTATTGGGCTATGCACGACATGGTGCCAAAATTATTCAAGGCACAATTGCGCTGGATGGACAAGATATCCTCAGTCTTGACGACCACGCTTTGCGTCAAATTCGAGGTTATAAAATCAGTCACGTTGCCCAAGATCCGGGAACGGCACTAAATCCAGCATTAACAATTGGACAGCATCTACTTGAGTTATTAGAAGTCCATCAATCACGCTTATCCAGTAGTGAAAGAAATCATAGAGTTGCTAAAATTTTAGATGAAGTGGGATTGCCTCAGGATGATGTGTTTTTAAAACGCTATCCTCATCAGCTTTCCGGCGGGCAACAACAACGGATTTTATTAGCATTGGCATTTTTGTTACAGCCTCGCTTAATTGTCTTGGATGAACCGACAACAGCATTGGATGTTACAACCCAAACTTTAGTGCTGAATATTATTCGTAAATTATGTCGCGAATATAATGTTGCAGCAATTTATGTATCACATGATTTGACTGTGGTGAAAGATATTGCAGATCGCGTAATCGTCCTGTATTCAGGCCAGATTGCAGAAGATGCTGCATTAAGCCAGTTATTTGAAACGCCAAAACATCCTTATACTCAAGGTTTACTCAATGCCATTCCCGATGTGTCGATTCGTAAATATTTATCCCCCATCGAAGGACATGCACCCTCACCGAATGACCGTCCAACAGGATGTGCCTTTGCCGCAAGATGTACTTTCGCTAGCGAATTATGTCATCAACAGCAACCGAAATTAACCCTGTTATCTCAAGGAGTTGATCCACATTTTGTTGCTTGTCATCATTGGAATGAAGTGGGTGTGATCAATTTTCAAGAGCTTGATCCGCATCTGATTGAATTAAAAACAGATCAACAGGCACTGCTTAAACTAGAACATATCAATGCTTGGTATGGCCAGCAACAAGCACTTTTCGATGTTTCTTTTCAAATACAGCGTGGAGAATGTTTGGCCTTAGTCGGGGAGTCTGGTTCAGGTAAAACCACACTATCTAGAGTGATTGCAGGACTGAATGAAAATGCAGAAGGTCAGGTGATTTTAGCAGATGAAGTATTGTCCTTGCAGGGACAAAAACGTCAGTTAACACAACGACATAAACTGCAGTATATCTTTCAAAATCCATATAAAGCCTTGAATCCAGCACATACCATAGGACAGACACTCACTAAAGTGGTTCAGCACTTTTTTGCTACATCTCAGCAAGAAACTCAACAAAAGGTCGTTCAGGTACTTCAACAAGTATCGCTTCCTCCACAGGTTCAAGAACTCTACCCAAGAGATTTATCTGGCGGAGAACGGCAACGTGTAGCGATTGCACGAGCGCTGTTATGTCAGCCTGATGTTTTGATTTGCGACGAAATTACTTCTGCTTTAGATGTGTCAGTACAAGCATCTATTTTAAAACTGTTGCAACAACTGCAAAAGCAAGGCGTAACTTTACTTTTTGTGACCCATAACCTTGGGGTAGTTCGAGCAATTGCTGATCGAGTTGCCGTTTTAAAAAATGGCCATCTGGTGGAATACGGTGAAACCGATCAAGTACTGAGTCATCCGCAACATGCGTATACCAAAACTTTGCTCACACATGTACCCAGCTTATTTAAGACTACAGCACAGCGTATCTGTGCATAAAAAACAAGAGATTTTCCGGAGTTAAAATGAACGATATTCAGCAACACAATTTTTTAGAATTGGGCAGTATAAGACATATTCAAAGTGAACAAGAAGCATTGGATATTGCCAAGGCAGTAGCAAAACAACTGACTGAATTTGCTCAAGATCCTCAATATAACAAAAGTGTTCCTTATGAACAGGCCCGCTTAATTTCAGAAGCAGGTCTGACAGCAATTATTGTTCCTCAGCAATTTGGTGGTTTAGGCGCGAGTATTACTACATTGGTCAATGTGGTAAAGATCATTTCATCTGCAGATGGTGGTGTGGGGCAACTTCTACAAATTCATTTCACCATGTTTCGAGGAATTTTAACGGGTTATGAGGATGATATTCGCGATCAATTATTGCGTGATGTATTGAGTGGTAAACGTTTAGGCAATGCACTCGCAGAAGTGGGCGGAAAAGATAAATTTCAGCATAAGACTCGTGTAGAAAGAAATTCACAAGGGCAGTTAATCTTAAATGGCAGTAAATTTTATTCCACAGGCTCTTTATTGGCCGAGTGGATCTCTTTATTTGCAGGCAGTGATGATGGACCTGTTTCGATCTTGATTCATCGTGATACGCATGGAGTAGAACTGCTCGATGATTGGGATGCAATGGGGCAAAACAATAGTGTCAGTGGCACTGTCAATTTTAAAGATGTTGTTGTCGATGAACGCTATGTTGCCAAGCGCAATACTGGTGGTTTAGGGACAGTGCTACGCACAGGTTTAACTTGGCCTCAGATTTTGCATGCAGCTATGGATACAGGTATTGCCAAAGGTGCACTTGAAGGGGGGATTGATTATTTGCAACAGAATGCTCGTCCTTGGGTGGAAAGTGGTGTCGACTCCCCGACACAGGAACCGCATATCATTAAGCAAATTGGTGAGTTTGCAGTTTTGGTCCGTTCAGCAGAAGCACTTTTAGATCGCTCAGCAGCTATTTTTGAGCAGCATTTAACCAATCTGGAAGATGAAGCCTTACAAACTGAATTGATTTTATCTGTGGCTGCCACACGGAGTCAGTCAGACCATGCATCTTTGAAAATTTCCAGTGAAATTTTTGGCTTACTTGGAGCAAGCTCTACTTTGTCAAAATGGAATTTAGATCGTTTCTGGCGTAATGCACGTACACATACCACACATGATCCGATTCGTTGGCGTTTATATCATGTTGGAAATTATTATTTAAATAATATTCCACCTGGTGAATATAACTCTGTGCTTTTAAAGAAACAGGCTGAAAATGTGACCAAATTTAAGTCTTAATTTGAGTTCGACAAAAATATGCTATTCGGAAACCTTATCCACAACTGTTTGAGGCAGTACTTAATCGCATATGTTTTTCCGGTGAGAAGCAGCGCTTTATGCGTTGATAATAGTCAGAAGCTTTTGTATAGGCAATGCCTTAAATTTGGAAGCTGAAAAATAAAAGGTTGTCATCACGACAACCTTTTATTTTTTCGTATTGTTAAGCCACTTGTGCATGAATAGCAATGTCTTGTGCTAGCCATTCACGAACATTGATTTGAGCTGGAATAAACTTCCAGCGATAGAGAAAGTCACTGAGGTCTTGTAAGGCAATAATCGATGTTTCATCAAAATTGGTATTCAGCTTGAGATGTGCATCGGCGCCATAAGCTGCATGGACCCATTGTTCACTGCTATTACATTCTTTAGCCAGATAGCGGTGAGTTTCATCTGCATGCACATGCGCCCATTGTTCAGCTTGTAAAACTGCATCGACGATGGATTGAGCTTGTTGTGGATATTGCGATAGAAAATCTTCATCCACAGTTAGTGTTCGAGGGGTACCATTATTTGAACGTAGGATAGGGTCGGGATGTGAACCAATATCAATAATGGTATGCAGGGCAAAATCATGGGCAATTTGTGCTGCATGCGCGCCTTTTAAAAAGATGGCATCGACATCCCCTTTGATTAAAGCCACAATCTCTGCACTT
Organism: Acinetobacter sp. RIT698; assembly: GCF_009668065.1. Lineage (NCBI taxonomy): Bacteria > Pseudomonadati > Pseudomonadota > Gammaproteobacteria > Moraxellales > Moraxellaceae > Acinetobacter > Acinetobacter sp. RIT698. Next base: position 9,748 of record NZ_WJYH01000041.1, on the reverse strand, counting down.
GCGCTCAGTTTATTACGATTGCTAAAGAAACTCGCATCATTTTCTTCGGTATGATTTTGCTGTTGCGCCACTAATATATCAGCACGCAGACAATCCACCAGTTCCAGATCACTGACCTTAAGATTTACTGTTTTTAATGCATTTTCTAAACCGCGAATGGCTTGAGCACGAGAGAAATCGATGATGGCATCTTGATTCAGTGGGAGTCCAAAGCGTTTACCTTTTAGATCCTCAACCGTCTTAATTTGGGAATCATATCGAGTCAGCAGTAATTGGACTTCATCCGCCCAAGATAAACCGATGACTTTGGTTTTTTGTCCAGAAGCATATGCCCAAATTGCAGGAATACTGCCACCATGCCGAACTGAATTGGCAAGGGTATGGTTAAAATGTGAGTTACGAACCTCTTTTGAGTTCGATTCACGAATTGATTTAATTTCAATTTGTTGCTCAATAAATTTTTCTTTTAGCCAGCCTTTTTGAATCGAGATTCCGAGCCCTGTAGGAACTGGACAGCGTGTATACCAAAGTGTATTCAATGGTTGCGTTTGAAGTGTTGTCATTGTGACATCCTGTTGTGATTTGAATGCTTTAAAGCAATATTGATGCCATTGTTTAACTTGTTGATATTTAAAATATATTTTTAATATCTATTTTTATGATGTTGATATATCAAATATTGTTGCAATAACAACAGATAACAAGTGCGGATGTTTTAAATCAAACATCTCATCAAACATGTTTTTTAAAAAAATAATATAAAACAGTGGATTAAAATATTTATGCCTTTGAAAAATTTGGCATAGATCTCGCAGTGAGCTATAGATCTTTAGTTGTTGTTTTATTTTTATGTTTAAAAATTATCCACTGTTGCGAAGTTTGGCCTTATATCGTTTTATGCCATTTCGCTTTGTATTGACGGCAACATTATTTGTTCTTGCCAATTTTGGCTTAGCACTACAGCAATATTCAATCGGACATGCGATTGATACGCTAAAACACAGCCGACCTGAAAGTTTATTTCAACATGCTTTTACAGATCCGTTAAATCCGTGGTTTTGGTTTATTCTACTGACGAGTATCGCTTTACTTCGTGCCATTATTCAATATTTAGCGGGTTTAAGTGCCTTGACGATTGGGCAGCAATTGTTAAGTATTTTAAGAGAAAGAATCTTTAGTCAGGTCCAGCATTTAGATGTTTCATGGCACTGGAAACACGGATTAGGTGAAGTTTTATCAAGAACCACCCGAGATTCAGATAAATTAAAAGAAGCTTTAATTAATTTTTGGCGACAAGTGTTTGAATCCAGTCTAGTGGTTGCCGCAACAGTTGGATTGTTGTGTTGGTATCATCCTTGGTTGGGGATCGTCCCGCTTATTTTTATTTTTCTAGGCCTAGCAGTGCTATTTAAACTGATCAATCAGTTGGTGGTGCTGGATCATCAAGTTGCCTATGCCTATGAAAAAGTCAGTGATACTTTGGCTGAAAGCGTCAATGGCATTCGAGTGGTCAAAGCCTTTCAACTTGAGGAAAAGCTCTTACAACGTTTTGATGCTGCAGTTGATAGCTTTATTCGTCATTCTATTCAAACCATTCGCACCAGTGCACAACGCTTACCGATTCCTCAAATGATTATTGCCTGTTCTTACTTATGGGTGATTGGGTTTGGTGGTTACTTAATTGGACAAAATCAATTACAGATTGGGCAATTTGTGGCTGCTGTACTTATGGCAAATTTATTGGTGTTTCGTATTGAAAGTATTGGACAGGTCTTACATATTTTTGCAGATGCACGTTCATCGGCAACTCGAATATGGCAAATGCTAGATGAGAAATCGGCAATTGTAGATGCTGCACATGCTTTGCCACTACAAGGGGATGCTGATGGGGATGAAGGTTTAAATATTCGACTGGAAAATGTCAGTTTTCAGGATCGAAACACAGAAAAGTATATTTTAAAACAGTGTAATGTTGAATTCCGAGCAGGTGAAATCGTCACCATTGTAGGGAAAACTGGAGCGGGTAAAACCACACTGATGAACTTGCTCAATCGTTTTATCGATCCAACCGCAGGGCAGGTCTGGATTGGTTCAGATCAACGCGGTTGGCTCAATCTTAAAGATCTTAGTTTGGTTAACTTACGTCATATGGTTCAGATTATTCCGCAAGATAATTTCTTTTTCTCAGGAACCTTGGCGGATAACTTAAAAATAGCCAAACAGGATGCGACTGAACAGGAGATGCGAGATGCGTTGCATTTGGCTTCAGCATCTGAACTGTTACAGCGACTCGATGCTGGTCTGGAGACACGAATAGGGGACAAGGGAGTCACCTTATCTGGAGGGCAAAAACAACGGATTGCACTGGCACGGTCAATTTTAAAAAACTCGCCAATCTTGGCGCTTGATGATTCAACCAGTGCTTTAGATTCCACTACAGAAAAACAGGTGTTACAGCGTTTATCAGGCTTGGCTGACAATAAAAATCAGCTCAAAAGAACCATCCTGATCAATTCAAATAAACAGACCACGATTTCTTTATCAGATCGCATTATCGTATTAGATCAGGGACAAATTCTTGCTCAAGGGAGCCACACAGAATTGCTCCAGCATTGCGTATTTTATCGGGAGTTGATGGGATTTCAGAAAGCGCAACAGGAGATTCAAGCATGAATACCACGGTTAAAAATTTCCGACCGCTGACGAAAATCTCTGATCTGCAGATCGAAGAAAACTTAGCAAAAAACGCGCTACATCGCGGAATGTTAAAAAAACTCATTCCTTTGCTTTATCCGATTCGTTATTTAATTCTAGCCATGATCTCAGTAGAGATCTTACAAGTGCTGAGCATCTTTGTACGTCCATGGGCAGTCAAGTACATTTTAGATTCTGGATTTCAGCAAGTGGCTGGGAAACTGGTGTTGTATCAGCCAGTACTTTTTATAGCAATTGCTATTCTGGCATTCAGCTGGGTGTGTCGTTTTGGATTAGCGGGTATATCAAAATACTTGTCTGGAAAAGCGGCTTTAAGCGTCATTAATGATCTAAGACGTTCATTATTTCAACATATTCAAGCTTTAAATATTGGTTATTTTGATCGAACTAAAGCCGGCCGAATTATTTCACGAGCGGATCGTGATGTCGATACTTTAGAACCAGTATTGATACAAGGACCACCTGAACTACTTTCTGCGATTTTACGTTGCGGATTAGCATCTTTGCTTTTGTGGCATATCTATCCCCCATTTTTCTGGTGTTTATTTGCAACTTTGCCGATTTTATTGACAATGACTGCAATATTTAAAAAGTCATCACAACGGCATTGGGGACGGGTTGCCGAAGAACGCAGTCGATTTACTGCACATTTGGTTGAAACGGTAAATGGCGCCAAAATTATTCAGCAATTAAATTATAGTGAAACCAATCAACAGCGTTATCAGCAGCTCTTAAAAGATTTTAATGATTCTATTATTTATGGAAGTAAGCGGACCAGCTGGTTTGCCCCATTTACTGGATTGCTTTCGACAGTGGCAACCGCGGTTTTTATTGTGATTGGAAGTTATGCTTATAGTGAAGGTGTCATCAGTATTGGACAGTTTGCCGAAAGTATTTTTTACGTGTTTTTATTCTTGGCACCTTTACAGGAATTGACCGATTTATTTGAGCGTTATGCCAATGGTGCAGCGTGTGCACAACGGATATTTCTACTTTTAGATACCCAATCTAGCATTCAAGATGCACCACATGCGTTGAAATTAGGGCAACTTAACGGGCATATTCGTTTTCAGTCTGTAGATTTTGCTTATACCACCAAAGCTGTTTTACAAAATTTTGATTTAGAGATCGACGCTGGAACGGTGGTTGCGATCGTAGGGCCTACAGGTCATGGTAAAAGCACGATCGTTCAGTTACTGACACGGTTTTATGAGCCTCAGCAGGGTGGGATTTTCTTAGACCGTTATCCGATACAGGATATTCATCTGGACAGTTTAAGACAAAATGTCAGTATTGTTTTACAGGACAATGTCTTGTTTAGCGGCACAATTTTAGACAATTTACGTTTAATTCAACCCGAAGCTACAGATCAACAACTGATTCAGGCGATTGAAGAACTTGGTGCAGATGATATTCTAGGACAGCTTCCTCATGGTTATTTTACTGAAGTTGGAACACTCGGAAAAAATTTAAGTCATGGGCAACGCCAACTTGTTTGTCTCGCACGTGCATATTTGGCTGATCCTAAAATTTTAATTTTAGATGAAGCGACCTCTGCGATTGATATTTATACGGAACAGAAAATCCAATATGCCCTTCGACGCTTATGTAAAAATAGAACCTGTATTGTGATCGCACATCGCTTAAGTACCATTCAAGAAGCAGACAAAATTGTGGTGATTGAGAATGGGGCTGTAGTGGAACAAGGTTCTCATGAACAACTGATTCAACAGCAACAATCTTACTATCAGTTGTATCAATCTTATTTACACAATCAACTTGTATAAGCTTATGCGCCACTAGCAAATCTGTGGTTTTATAAACATTTTTTCGAATCATTGTTTAAATATAAACAATGATTTTTTTATTTTTAATGACAAGTTTTTGATATTCAATAATAAAAATTTTGGCATTGGCTTTGCTATATCGGTGCAGATCGTTAAGGAAGCTTATATGCGTACATATTTTTCTCAATTCATTCTTCATTCTTCTGTTTTTGCGTTCAGTACACTTACCGCCTCAATCACTTTGGCAAATGAACAAAGGCCTGTATCAGAAAAAGAGGATGTCGTGACATTGCAATCAGTTGTTGTAACGGGTTCTCGGCGAGCTATCAATAGTGCATTAGAGGCTCCTGCTCCAGTAGACATTGTGACAGCCAAAGAACTACAAGAAACAGGGGCAGGTGATCTTGCAGCTGCATTAACACGTTTATCGCCGTCAGTGAGTTTACCAACATCACCTGCGGGTGGTTTCGGTGCATCGGTACCGCCGAGTATTGCATTGCGAGGTTTATCTGCAGATCAAACCTTAATTTTGATCAATGGTAAACGTCGCCATACAGCGGCTTACTTCACTCGACAAGCGTATGCTGGGGGGAGAGGTGCTGCGGTAACAGATTTAAGCCTAATCCCGATTAGTGCCATTGAACGTATAGAGATTTTACGAGATGGTGCCGCAGCTCAATATGGTTCTGACGCGATCGCGGGCGTGGTTAACATTATATTGAAATCACGTGATCATGGTGGTGGCGTGAGTTATCAAACTGGAGGCTATACACAAGGGGATGGTGAACAGCATAAAATCAATCTTTGGAAAGGCTTTGAATTACCCAATGATGGTGCTTTAACTGTTGCCGTAGATTTAGGAAAGCGTGAAGCTGCAAGTAATACTGCACCAGATACGCGAACATTTTATGATGGTTCAACCCAAGCCCAATATACCGAGCAGAACACACCATTTAGAACTTGGAAATTTGGTTCTCCTGAACAAAAAGACCAAATCAATATCACTGCGAATTTAGATTTACCTTTAACTGATGAAATTGCCTTGTATGGTTTTAGTAGTTATGGGCATCGTAAGACCATCGGGGAAAATTTTTATGAACCTCCAACCACCAAAACAGTACTGAATCAATCCAGTTATTTTAAGCAACGTTATCCTGATGGACGCTCACCTTTGAGTTTAGTCAGTGTGGATGATTTTGCGACCACGTTTGGGGTTAAACAAGGCAACCAGACTTCAGGAAAATATGACCTGTATGCCACTTATGGACAAAACAAAGTCAGCACTGAACAAGGCAATGGCATTAACCCAAGTTATGGTGCAGATTCACCTTCTCATTATGATTTAGGGGAAAACATTTTTGCCCAACTCAATACAGGACTGGACTATAGTCGTGATTTTGCAATTGATGGTTTAGCCAGTCCATTGACTGTTTCGACGGGAGCGCTATACCGTTGGGAACAATATAAACAAAATGCAGGCGACCCCATTGCTTATACCCGTGGACCCTATTTTAATCCAAGTACGGCTTTAGGTACGGGTATCCCAGGTATATACGCGGGTATTACAGATCAAGACCAACGCAAAATTAGTCGAGATGTGTACGGCATTTATTTGGATCTCGAAGCCGATATTGTAAAAGATTTAAATGTTGGTGCTGCTATTCGAACAGAAAAATATTCAGACTTTGGTTCGACAACCAACGGCAAACTCTTTGCCAAATATGATATATCTCCGCAGTTGACTCTTCGTGGATCTGTCAATACAGGTTATCGCGCACCGTCATTAGCCCAGCAAGGATACTCCGCTTATAGTGTACAAACGGTGCAAACTCCGACAGGTTGGCAAGATGTACAGCAAAGGACTTTAGTTGCGGGAAGTGAAGCGGCTTTACTGATTGGTGGAACTTCACTAAAGCCTGAGAAATCGACCAATTATTCTTTAGGTTTGGTACTCAAACCATTTATCAATACCTCTGCAACTTTAGATCTTTATCAAATCGATATTCGAAATCGTATTTTACTTTCTGACAATATTACTGGCAGCGTGATCAATAATGCTTTTGCAAATACGCCGTATGCAAATATTGCCAATGTGGCGTTTTTTAATAATTTATTAGATACGCAAACACGTGGTTTGGAGTTCGCATTAAAACATGATCTTGATCTTGAACAATATGGCAAGTTAAAGCTGAATTTAGGCTTGGCTTATCATAAAAATAAAATCACTGACAGCCGAGACTCAATCACTGCAAAAGGTGAGCGAATTCCAGTCTCTAGTATTGCTGGTCGAAATACCCAAAGCCTAATTGAATCTACAGCGCCAAAAACCAAATTAGCATTGGGGGCACTTTGGTCAAATCAAGCGTGGAGTATCAATGCCGCAGTCCGTCGTTATGATAAATGGACTACTTTAAATAATACCAATACTTCATTGGATCAGACCTTTGATCCGCAATGGATTGCTGATTTGGACTTTGGCTACAAAGCAGATGCGTGGGTAAAAGGGCTAAAATTCAATCTGGGCGCAAATAATTTATTTAACAGTTACCCAGACAAAGCCAAAGACTCATCTGTAGGGAACATCGTCAAATACAGTTTTAATGCGCCAGAAGGTGCCTTTGGAACGTATTTATATGGCCGTGTAAGTTACGACTTTTAAATTAAAAAATAAATTTTTAAAACAGTTTTTAAATAGGTTTCAAGGTCATGAAAATGCAAAATACTTTTATATCTAATGTGGTTAAATCCGTTTTTGTCGCAAGCATACTAACGTCTGCTGGAATGGCAAATGCCCAGCAAGCCCCACAGCCTGAAGATCGTTATGGGGATGGACGTGTTTCAGCATTTTATACATGGAAAGCTGCGATTCCAGAACAAGCTGGAAAACTCTTAAAGACAGAGGACATCAGCAACCCTTATATCCGTTTGGACAATGATAGTACGGCCATTCGTATTTTATATAGTTCAACAAGTGGAAGGGATAGTAAGACCCCCATTGTGGTTTCTGGGACAGTACATCTTCCTAAAGGTACGCCACCGAAAGAAGGTTGGCCTGTTGTGTTATGGGCACATGGTACGGTTGGTCTAGCAGATGCCTGCGCACCTTCTTGGAATGGACGATCTTATCGAGATGTACAATATTTAAATCGATGGTTAAAAGAAGGATTCGCTGTAGTAGCAACTGACTATGAAGGACTTGGTGTGGCTGGCCCGCACTTGCTGATCAATAATCCAATGCTTGCTTATAGTATTTTAGACAGCGGTCGAGCTGCGCTTAAAACGAAATTACCTCTAGCAAATCGTTTTGTTATTGTGGGGCAATCTCAAGGTGGGGCGGGGGCTGTTTCAGCTTCAGCTTATTCAGCAACCTATGCACCAGAGTTAAATATTAAAGGATCTATTGGCACAGGGGTGATTTATCAGGACCCAGAGGCAACAGCTGAAAAGAATCAGTTAAAGTTAAATCCTTATGAAGTCAGTCCATCCTTAGCATATGGTATTTATAGTTTTCTAGTGACGCAAAGCTTATTTCCTGAAATCAAAACTGAAGATATTTTTACCGCTGAAGCAGTGCCTTTGGTGGAACAAGCAAGAAATGCCTGTTTGACCAGTTTTATGGGAGATATTCAAACAGCAGGACTTTCACCTGCGCAAGCCTATAAGGCGAATCCACCATCGATCTATAAAAAATTACAGGAAAAACAATCCAATGATTATGGTTATTACCCGACCTTAAAAATCAATCATCCATTATTTATTGGCACTGGGGCAAATGATCGTACACCAGATGCACGTAATCAAATGAAGTTGGTGGCGGATGCATGTAAGGCAGGTACAGTCGTTGAAGGGCATTTGTATCATGGATTGGGACATAGTGAGACAGTGAATGCTTCCCTACAAGATTCTGTTCCATTTGCCAAAAAGGTGATTGCAGGGGAGAAGATTCAGTCCATTTGCAAACCAGATTTACAATAGAAAATCAGAAGAAAATAACCATCCCTCATAATGATGCTCATGGTTATGACAAGACCTTAAATTAGCAAGCAATAAAAACCGCTCATTCAATCCGATTAAATGAGCGGTTTTTATTTAGCTTGAGGACTTAGGCAATCTGTTTGTTTCGCTTGGCCGCCTCAGCTCGTACCGCAGGAATAATATAACGACCATAGTCCACAGTATCGTAAATTGGATCATAACCACGATTTAAAAAGGTGGTGACGCCCAGATCTACATAATCAAGTAATGCAGCAATAATCGTATCAGGCGTTCCGACAAGGGCGGTGGTATCACCATAGGCCCCAACTGCGCTTGCAGTTGGCATCCATAAGGCTCGGTCATGGCGATCACCTTGTTGTGCTGCTGCCAGTAACCGTTGTGAACCTACGCCTTTAATTTTATGTCCCGAAAGTGAGCCATTATTTTGGAACGTTGGATTTTGCTGAATATCAGCTAAAATTTGTTGTGCTCGTTGCCATGCGAGTTGTTCTGTTGGCCCAATAATAAGACGTACTGATAAACTGACCTGCGGCTGGGGTTTATTGGCTGCTTCTGCTGCCTTTTTAAGTTTATTTATCTGCTCTTTCACGCCCGCTAAAGGCTCACCCCAAAGCGAATAAAGATCTGCATGACGCACTGCGATATCGTAGGCAATATCCGAAGAACCACCGAATGAAATCGGAATAGAAGTTCCATTGACCGGTTTTAAAGGGCAGAAAGCATTTTCCAGTTTAAAGTATTTGCCTTCATAGTGAATCGGTTGCTCACTTTTCCAAAGCTTTTGGATGATATCTAGATATTCACCCGTGCGTTCATAACGTTGAATTTTATCAACAATATCATCACCTTCTTGCGGTTCAGCGGTAATTCCCGTAATGGCATGTAAACGAATGCGTCCTCCGCCAGTGGTATGGTCCAGTGTGGCAAAGGAACGTGCAGCGAGATTAGGCGTCATCAGCGCAGGGCGATGTGCAATCATAAATCCAAGTCGTTCAGTCTGTTGTGCCAGATAAGCTGCGATTTGGGTACTATCAGGGCTACTTGGTCCATTGGCGATTAAAACTTTATCAAAACCTGCATATTCATGTGCACGAGCATGATAACGTAAATATTCGAGATCAATTTTATGACCAATTCGGGTTCCTTTGGTTTCAGACCATTGATTTGGAAAAACCATACCCACAAACTCTATGCTCATCATTTAACCTATGCTGTAAATTTTAAATAAAAGAGCAAAATAGATGCCAAAT
>NZ_WJYH01000040.1:0-38268 GCF_009668065.1 Acinetobacter sp. RIT698 | reverse complement strand
ATCGCTATGCCCTATACAAGCTCGATACTTCAAACTTATGTTACTACCTCTGAATTGCTATAAATCATCTAAGCCTAAGAAAAATATAGAAACAATACCAATCCAAGCGTAATCAAAGATATGATTAACCATACATTTATACAATTAAAGCTTTTGATGAAATTCCACATTTTGCTATCCCTTAGAAATGGCTAAGGAATTCTACTTTTTTGGGTTTAATTTAAAAATTATAAATTAGTCTGAGCTACAAAAAATTCGACTGTACAACAAGTATTTAAATATATAGTAATTATCCCAAGATATTCATTTAAACACCTAATATCTATAGACATTCTTTATAGTTCATTGTAAAACTTTTCAAAAACTCACCTTTAGCATTGTTTAATTGATAAACAATATTGCCTTGTGTTGTTTTTTTAAATACCTCTGACTCAAACAAATCACTTTTACTACAGATGTTGTTTTTGGTCAGATTTTTATATTTGTTTTCATCAAATTTCTCGCTTAGATCTTCTGTAGACACAATCCCCTTTAAATCTGATACAAGCAACAATCCATTGCTAGTTAACCTAATTCTAGAAATGTTTGTTAAATCATCTGATTGATTGGGCTTAATGTTCGAAAAATTGTGATTAATCACTTTGACTAAGCCATTGTACAGTTCGAGATTAATGATATTGAATTGATCATCAACTGCACCAACTTGCAAAAAAGGTTCGTCTAATGGGCTCTGCGCTTTCAATTCAGCACACAGTAAAAAACTAAGTATAAACAATAAATATCGCAACTTGGTTCTCCTCATCAACAATCCAGTCATTAAAGTAAAACACTGCAAATACAAGTTTAAGCGAGTGCATAACGATAACTAGACTCGCTATACAACCACAAAGTTGTCGGTACTTACTGTCTATATCCCTCCTTTATTCATTAAAAGAAAAAGTGAGATAACTGCATAGGTTCAAAATTAATCCGTTCATACACTAAAAAGCCCACCTTTCGATGAGCTTAGATTTAAAAATTATGAATTGTTCCACTCACTAGATTGAACCCCCAACTCATCATCACCAGTGATCAGAACTGCTGTTAAAATTGGAACTGCTAAAATAACTGGGAAAAGCACAATCCATAGATCAATGGATAGCTGATTCGAAAAAACAAAATGAATCATGATTGCGATTAAAGCCAGTATTCCAAACAAAATACTTGCGAATCGAGTGGCAAATTTTAAAAGCATTTTTTATTCCCCTAGTAATTAAAAATTTTTACTCTATTTACTCTCATAGTTATGTCCTATTTTTAGAAATTAAGCAAAGCCCTTTGAGATAAAATAACCTCTCTTTTGAGGTATATTTACAAAAACCATAAAAAATATATGGATTTCTATAAAACTTAGCACTTTTCGTAGTTTTTATTTTTTCCTTATGTCTGTTGTGAATGAAAAGTCCACTTTTATATGATTAGATTTTTCTCCTTAGATAGCTTGATATAGGCAAATAAGTTGAATTCTAAAATAAACCCTTTTTAGCCAAGCTTTTTGCGACTTTTCGAAATGGACATTATGAAAATCAATAGCTTGATGAATCACGGATCATATTGATTAACGCCTTAAGTGTAGTGGATACATGACGATAGCCTGGATAATAAAGGCTAAGACCACGATACACTGGGCTAAACTTTTCCAAAACGATACTTAATTGCTGATTTTCCACAGCATTTTTTACCAAATGATCAGGTACAAATGCGATACCAATACCATCTATTGCAGCATCAACCATTAATGTTTGATCTGTAAGTGTTAATGGCCCTTTGACATCTATCTTTTCAATAATGCCATTCATATCAAATTCCCAGCGAAAAATTAAGCCACTATCAAAACGGAAACGAATGCAATCATGTTCATAAAGATCATGCGGAACAAGTGGCGTAGAATTTTTTAATAAATAGTCTGGGGATGCGACAGCAACAAAGCGTGCGGTTTCAGTCAAACGGATTGCAACCATTTCTTTAGGTATATCGTCTGCAAGGCGTATGCCTGCATCAAAATTTTCCTCAACAATATTGGTTAATTTACCATCACAAACAATATCTAAATGAACCAATGGATAACGTTGTAAGAACTTTTTAAGAATAGGTTTTAAAACCAACCTGACTGCCCCTTCACTGGCATTGATTCTAAGTACACCACTCGGCTGATCTCTAAAATCATCTAAATGATTTAGCGCATTTGAAATATTTTCCATGGATGGTCGAAGTGAATGAACCAATTGGATTCCGGCATCAGTCAAAGAAACACTGCGTGTGGTTCGATTAAAAAGCCGAACATTTAAGCGGCTTTCCAAACCTTTTATGGCATGACTAATTGCTGAAGGTGTGACGTTTAACTCAACCGAAGCTGCACGGAAGTTTCGATGAGAGGCCACAGATAAAAAAATTGTTAAAGCAAAGAGTTCACCGCTTTTCAATTGATGAGCCATTTTCACTATTCTATAAAGTTTTATGAGATTGTTCTCAATAATATATTTATATAGGCTGAATGGGTACTCAAAATTAATGACGATAAGGAAAATTACAATGCCCAAACATGGTAACTATGCTGTAGAAAAAATAACATTTGATTCACATGGTGATGCAGTGGTTGGCGATTTATATAAGCCAAATACCGATGGAAAACTCCCCGCTGTTATTATTCTTGGGCCATATTCTTTTCAAAAAGAACAGGCACCCACTCAGTATGCGACACGTTTAGCAGATGAAGGCTTTATCACCCTCGCATTTGATCCAAGAACTGTTGGTGAGAGCCAAGGCATGCCACGTCGCCTTGAAAATCCCAAAATGAAAAACGAAGATGTCATTGCTGCAATTGATTACATCTTTACCCGTAACGATGTCGATACCGATAAAATATTTCTATTAGGGGTTTGCCAAGGTGGACCTGAAATGCTGGATATCGCGTCTTATGAAGCACGTGTCAAAGCCGTTGTTTCTGTTACTGGATATTATCGAGATAGAGAAACTGATTTATTTATGCTTGCAGCAGGTGTTACAGAAAATCCATTTGATATTGAATCAGCACCAACGATCGAAGAATTAGAAGCCTTATTAGCGATCCGTTTAAAGAAAGCACAGGATGCCAAAGTTCTTTACGAAACAACGGGGGAAGTTATCTACCAGCCACTCGTATCGCCAGACCTCGGTGATCGCGTCAAAGGCTCGAATGCTGGTTTACCTGGTCCAATTATATGGAGCTGGTATGGAGCATGGACGCTAAAAAACTGGGAGAATCGCTACGCAATTATGAGTGATCTTGATCATTTTTCTTATTCAACTGTAGCTGGCGTTGCAAAACTAAAGAAACCCGCGCTTATCATTCATTCGGATACCTGTATGAATCCAGCAGCGGCTCGACGTCATTTTGATTCAATTCCAACATCAGATAAAAAGCTTATCTGGGAAAATGGAACCAATCATTTCCAGTATTACGAGCAACCCGATATTGTAGATAGAACAGTTGCACATGCGGCAGATTGGTTTTATCAACATCAAAATTAAGATCAAATAGCTTTAGTCGGATATGAAAGATAATCCTTTTAATGCTGCATCGACAATCAACTAAGCGTGATTAAGTTTTGTATGGACAACTCCCTCCTTTCACAAAGGTGAGAAGTCGTCACTTTGCAAAGGGCAAGGATTTAAAAATTCTTTATCATTTCCTTGCCGGCCTAGACAGCATCTTTTCAGTGTCCGTTTCTACCTTAAGTTTTACGATTGCCGTATCCATATTAAAAAACCACCGAATCGGTGGTTTTTCATTAAAATTAATGTACTGCTTCTGCTGAAGACTCTTTATGATCATCATCTTTGGTTTTGGCTAAACTTTTACCCTTGGTTTTTTGAGGATTATTTTTATGTGACTGATAGTAGCAAGCAATTGCAATTCCAGTCCCTAATAATGCTACGGTCTTTAACATGATATACCTCATACTGAATTGAATAACGTCTATTAGGAATAACATTAAATTTCTAATAAAGTATTTCGATATGTGAGTTATGCAAGTTTATGTGAAGCTTTATTACATTTGATTTCAAAGATTCAGATAAATCATCTAAATTTCAGTGTTATGGCTGATTTAAAGTATTTCGGTATTTAACCAAACAGTCACATGGTAAGTTTTTATTATGAGATTTTAATTCCAGCTTAATCATTCTAAAACCATCTAATATTCATCAATCAACACTGATCAAAAATCCTTCCTTAATTTTCAATATCTTTTATATTCGTTCAGCCATATAAAAAGCCCATCTTACGATGAGCTTTTCTAAAACATTGATTACGATTTATATCGCAATACGATAAAGTTGATTTTGATTAAGATAGAAAGATGAACCATCAATATTAAATTGACGATCGTCACCAGATTCTAATTCAATCTTTTTCCCTACTTCGACCCAACTCATACCAGTACGGTTGCTTTGTTGTCTTTTTAAAGGAACGATCTTTACGCGAATTTCATCGCCATTTACTGCAGAGGCTATTGTCCAGCCATTTAAAATATTCATTTTTTCACTCAATTGTTTTGAGCTTTTGCAAACAGAGAAGTATTTAACTATTAAGACCAACAGATATATTTTTGGAACTAACGATAAGAAGGCATCTAACCTTAATTTAAACTTTTGATATTTACATCAGCTTGATATTGCAGAAGTCAGAGTTGAAGCCAACCTTCAAGTCTTGCTTATATATTAAGCACATCTGCTTTAGTATTTTTCATAGTACGCTAATTTAACAGATTATGCAACTTAAATAACATTTGATTATTTTAAATTAAAAGTTCCTATTTATAAAATCGATTTGTGATGTTTATGTACAGGCCTATATTTAGAGATTATTTATATCACCATTTAAAACAAGACAATACAAATATTTGATATTTTTATAAATATATTTTGTCGATATAAACTCAGTTTAGCCAACATATCTCCACATATGGCTCTCACAACTACCTTAGTGTAAGTGGATTAAAAGACTATTATCCAGACTCACTTAACAATTTGAGAAGATTATAATGTCATTTAAAAGTTTTTCACAAAATTCAGCTCAAGCAAATTCAGATACTAAAAACGTTGAGCAAACTCCGCCTAAAGATGCGCCACAAGCAACTCCTGGTGCTACACCGCCTAATCCAAATCAGGACAATAAAGAGGTTAAGCAACCTGATACAAATAAGCCTAAATAACACAAGGGTCTTTTGAAATTTCATAAATGGCTTACGTTGTAGGCTAAGAATGAACAGACCTTAAAGCTTAATCTATAAAAACTTACCGATGTTTGGTAAGTTTTTTCGTTGTTGGTTATATAAATTCAGACTGTATCAACTCAAAATATTCAGCTTTCTCCATGATGTAAAAAAAGCCCACAATAGTGCGGGCTTTTCAGATCGGCATGCTGCGATCTCATGCTCAGCGTTAACTGCTTAGGTTTTAAATCTATTTAGAGGGAATACGCAATTCCTGTAACAACCTAAACACTTCCGTTTCGCTTACGGATTCGATCAAAGCTAAGTTAACACAGATCAGCAGATGAAAGCGGATAAAATATATTTGATTACGCTTTATTTAATAAAGTTTCGCCACACTCAATTCAAATCGTGAGTTTGTATAAATATAAAGCCAAAGTTCTCAGTAAAACTTATAATACCATCACTCTTTCAAATCCAATAAATTATTTAATTAATTGATTTTAAATAACAATAAATTAATATTACCAACATTTACCCCCCTACTCTGCACTTTACAAAGAATCGTTTATTTTAATTTTAACCATCTACTGTAAAACCATCAAAAAACCAATGATCTCAAAGAAGATCAGCCATGCTTAGCCTACAAAGCGTAAGCCCACACCAGGTTCAGTCACAATATATTTGGGTTGTACCGCATTATCATTCAGTTTTCCACGCAATTTGGCCACCAGAATTCTTAGGTAGTGAGTATCTTCCTGATGAGTTGGTCCCCATAAATCACTGAGAATTTGTGGTTGAGTAATCAACTGCCCCTTATGTTGCGCCAATAAAGTCAGCAATTGATATTCCTTACGTGTCAGTGAAATCAGTTGTTGGTTAAGAAATACCTGTCTTTGGGCAAAATCAATTTTTAAAAAACCATCATCAAAAAAAGCGGATTCCACAGCAACGTTTTGAAATTGTCTGAGTAATACGCGGATCCGCGCCATAAGCTCCTGAACACTAAAAGGTTTCGTCACATAATCATTGGCGCCAGCATCCAGTAATTTGACCTTTTCCTCTTCATTGGAACGTACAGACAAAACAATCACAGGGACATGCGACCAAGCTCTCAACTCAGATAAAACTTCTAAACCATCTAAATCAGGCAGTCCTAAATCTAAAATAATTAAATCAGCGCCTTGCAAAGCCAAAAGCTCTAAGCCCTTTTGACCATTTTCAGCCAGTAGCGTTTTATAGCCCTGTGCTCTAAGTCCAATATCGAGAAACTTACGAATTTGAGTTTCATCATCAATAATCAATACATTGGTCATGGAACTTGTCGATACATTGTGTTCTGGCATGCTATTTCCTAAAATCAATATGTGCACTTATCCAATCTGCTGAATCGGCAATTGCATACGAATGCATGTGCCTTGATTATTCTTGGCTGAAGATGCCGAAATTTTACCCATATGTGCACCAATAATGGCTTTAACAATGGTTAAGCCCAACCCCGTACCATACTGTCCGCGATCGCCACGTTCCATAGTATAGAACATATCAAAAATTCGCTCTCGTTCATCTTCTGGGATACCCAAACCTTGATCGCTAATCGAAATTTCAATTTCGTTTTCATTGAGTTGTAAGACTTTAATCGTTACCGCTTTATTCTCTGGGGAAAACTTGGCTGCATTTTCCAATACATTAAAAATCGCTTGTTCGATCAAAGCAGCATGAACAAATAGGCTCAATGTTTGCTCTGGTAAATCAACCTCAACAAGACTATGCGGCATATAGCGTTTTAAACGGCGTACCGCTGAACCAATCAACTCATCGACACCAATCCAATCTCGTTTAAGACTTAAACCTTCATGCCCTAGCCGTGTCATATCCAATAAATTCTGAATATAACGATCCAGTCGTTCGCCTTCCAAATGAATGGCTTCCAATAAGCTGTCTTGATCTTGTTCATCCATCGAATGCCGATAATTACTCAAAGTATCAGCTGCACCAATCATAGAGGCTAAAGGTGAACGTAAATCATGAGAGACGGAGGATAACAAGGCCGAACGTAATCTCTCGGTTTCTGAACTGACATTGGCGATTTCCAATGCTTTAGTGAGTTGGGTTCGAGAAATTGCTTGAGCAATATATTCAACCATGGTTTCAGTCAGTTGCTTCTGTTCAGTATTTAAAACCGATACATTTTTAAGAAACTTAACCCCGACCACACCAAAACACTGTTTGGAAGCCAATAATGGTAAAAACCACCAATCATTTTCAGTTAATGTTTGGGTAAACCGTCCCGATGGTTGATGGTTCTTAAATGTCCAATCTGCTGAAATTTTTTCTTTATTGTTAATGACCTCAAGTGATGATGTTGATGATTCTGGGAAATAAAACCAGATTTCGGCATTTAAATTTTTACTTAAACTGTTTTCTGCAATCTCCTGCACTTGCTTTAAATCGATCGCGGTAGACAGCTTTTGACCTAAATCCTGCATAATGCTGTTATAACTATTTGCAGTCTTTAAAGCCGTTACCTGTTCTCTCAGTCTTGATGCCAAACGGCTTGAAATCAGTGCAGCGCCAAGAAAAGCAACCACGGTAATCACACCCTGATGTGCAGAAATTTGTAAAGTAAATTTGGGTGAAATAAAGAAAAAGTTATAAGCAAAAAAGAACAACAGTGCTGAAAGCACAGCGGCCAGCATTCGTGTTTTAGATGCCACAAAAACCACAGCGGTGATAAAAATCACCGAAAGCTCTTCAATCCCTAAATACTTTTCACCTAAACTGGCAATCACAATACTGATCACAGTGGTGGATAACACATAAAACATTTCTCTTAAACTTAGAAATGAATGCGTATCTTGAAAAAATGATTGCTGACGATGTTCTGCAAGAGTTGGGACGATACTCAATTCAAAACTTGGCTGATATTTAAGTAATTGATCAACAAAATTTACGACACCCAATGCAAAGGTCTTACGATGCGATTGTGCCAATACCAAGGTTGAAATCCCTCGATCCATCACATAATCAAACAGCGTTTTTGCATGTTGCTGACCATAAAGGATTTCAGTCATCCCACCCAATTGACGGGTGAGGTTTAAAGCGCGTTCAATTTCTCGACTGGATAAACTATCTTGTTTTTCGCTTATTTTTGAATCTTTAGAAAAGACCACCACCGTCCAATTTGCCTGACGATTTTCTGCAATACGACAACCAGCACGAACCAACGCCTCAGCCTGCCCATTGCCCTCAATCATAATTAAAATATGATTTTTTAGAGGAATTGGCACAAGCCCTTGTATAGCAAAATTTTCTCGAACATCGGTATCGACATGACTGGCAACCGTCTGCATTGCCAATTCACGCAATGCGGTCAGATTTGAACTGTTGAAGAATCTTTGCAAAGCTTGTTCAGCTTGCTCAGGTACATAGACTTTGCCCTGATTTAAACGCTCAAGTAATTCATTGACAGGTAAATCAATTAACCGAATATCACGGATCCGCTCAAAGACCCGATCAGGTACAGTCTCAGTCACCCTAATACCGGTAATTTGATAGACCACATCATTTAAACTTTCTAGATGCTGAATATTCATCGTGGTAAATACATCAATACCCGCATCCAGTAATTCATTGATGTCTTGCCAACGTTTTTCATGACGACTATTTGGCATATTGCTATGCGCGAATTCATCCACTAAAACAATACTGGGTTTGCTTGCCAGCACAGCATCAAGATCCATTTCTTCAAGATAATGTCCTTGATACTCAATTGCCTTTCTTGGAATGATCACCAAACCTGAGATGAGGTTTTCAGTTTCAATGCGACCATGGGTTTCAACATAGCCGATCACAATGTTGATCCCTTGCAAAGCCAGTTCGTGCGCACGCACTAACATTGCAAAAGTCTTCCCCACACCGGGTGCAGCACCTAAAAATATAGTGAGCCGCCCAGATTGATAACGCTGAGTGTGTTGCAGTAAAACATCTGCTTTATTGTTTCTATAATCGCTCATCGCCGTCTGCTTGTTTAAAAATTACATCACTGTGCTGTTTCTTTGCGAGCATTCAATACAGCAAAGAAACACAGGAAAACCGTCTTTTGATTAAGCTTGAATCATTTACAATCTAAAAGAGGGAGTATTGTAAATTTATACGAAAATAAAATCCCAATAATGCCCTCTTCTAAACAATCAGAGAGAATCAGTTACATCAGCGCTGATTCATTTTGCTTTGCTGATCTCAATCCATCTATTGAGTTCCAATTTGATCCAAAGCCAAATTTAATTCAAGTACATTGACTCTGGCTTGTCCTAAAACTCCAAATATCGGTTGTATACTATTTTCTTGCAACAACCTTAGCACATCCTGTTCCTGCAAATGTCTTGCTTTGGCAATGCGTTTTACTTGAATCATTGCAGATTGCACAGTGATTTCAGGATCAATTCCGCTGCCTGAAGCCGTGACCAAATCCGCAGGAATAGCGGTTTTTTCAACGTGATCCTGTATCGCAATTTTACTTAAACGTTCCTCTACTGCTTTGTGTAAATCAGGATTGGTTCGTGCCATATTACTTCCCGCCATTGCCATTGGGTCATAATTGGCAGCAGAAGGTCTTGGGTGGAAATATTGCGCTTGTACAAAAGGCTGTGCAACCAGTTGAGAACCGACAACTCGATCATTTTCAACGATCAAACTACCATTGGCTTGTTCATCAAAAAGAATTTGTCCCAACCCTGTTGCCGCAGCACTGTAGACAAAACCACATAAACCCAACGCGACAATGGTTAATCCAAGCGATGCTCGTGTTAATCCAGCGAATGATGACTCAACCAATCGATTATTTTCAGTATTCATTTTAATCATCCTCAAAATTTCTAAAGTGCCAATAAGGGGCTGATCATCAGATCAATCAGCTTGATCGCAATAAATGGCAACACCACACCACCTACACCGTAGATCAGCATATTTCGACGTAATAATTGCGTCGATGTTGAAGGCTTAAACTTCACCCCACGTAAAGCAATTGGAATCAATAATGGGATAATGATCGCATTGAAAATCAGTGCAGAGAGAATTGCACTTTCTGAACTTCCCAAGCGCATCACATTTAAAGCTTGCATTTGAGGAATGGCTGCCACAAATAAAGCAGGTAAAATTGCAAAGTATTTTGAAACGTCATTGGCCAATGAAAAGGTGGTCAATGCACCACGCGTAATCAACTGCTGTTTACCAATCTCAACGACAGACAATAATTTGGTTGGATCTGAATCCAAGTCCACCATATTGCCCGCTTCTTTTGCAGCCTGTGTCCCTGAGTTCATCGCCAAACCAATATCCGCTTGTGCCAAAGCAGGCGCATCATTGGTTCCATCGCCAACCATAGCGACCAAATGACCTTTATTCTGTTCAACACGAATACAATTTAACTTATCTTCAGGTTTCGCTTCAGCGATGTAGTCATCAACACCTGCTTCCGCCGCAATAGCAGCAGCTGTTAAAGGGTTATCACCTGTGACCATGACTGTTTTAATGCCCATTTCACGCAAACGAGCAAATTTTTCCTTGATGCCTTGTTTGATCACATCTGAAAGTTCAATAACCCCAAGAATATTTTGATCTTTTGCCACCACTAACGGCGTCGCGCCTTTTGAAGCAACCTGTTCTACACGCGTTTTAAGCTCACTATGATTTTCAAGATTTTGTGAAGCGAATTTAACAATCGCATCCAGTGCCCCTTTACGGATTTGCTGTCCATTTGATAAATTTATACCAGAGATTCGAGTTGCGGCATTGAAGGCAATAAACTCTACCTGTTCAGGTTCAACAATATGTTCTCCTTGCTCTTTTGCCAAAACCACAATGGATTTACCCTCTGGTGTTGGGTCAGCAAGTGAGGTCAATATCGCAGCTTGACGCAGTTCTGACTCAGTCACCCCAGTCAGTGGGAAAAATGCTGTTGCCTGACGGTCACCATAGGTGATGGTTCCTGTTTTATCGAGTAACAATACATCTACATCACCCGCCACTTCGACAGCTTTACCCGATTTGGCAATCACATTGGCTTTTAACGCCCGATTCATCCCCGCAATACCGATTGCAGGCAACAAGCCACCGATTGTGGTTGGAATCAAACACACCAACAAAGCCACCAAGAGAATCGGATTAATTTCAATTTTTAAGAAATGCCCAATAAAAGGTAAACTCACCACCACCGCGATAAAGGTCACAGTCATCACAGTCAGTAAAATACCCAGAGCGATTTCATTCGGTGTTTTTTGACGATTGGAGCCCTCAACCAAAGCAATCATTCGGTCAAGAAAGCTATTCCCCGCTTCAGCAGTCACCTGTACCACGATACGATCCGTTAAAACTTTAGTTCCACCAATCACACCCGATTTATCTGTACCTGCTTCACGTAAAACTGGTGCTGACTCACCTGTTACCGCAGCTTCATTAATAGTCGCAAAACCATGAACAATTTCACCATCCGCAGGAACCAGTTCCCCTGCACGGACTTCAATCAGATCATTCATTTTTAATAAGGTTGCAGCGATTTGCACGCCCTCTAGATCATCTTTAGAACTGAGTCGACGTGCGGTTAAATTTTGACGCGCTTGTCTTAAGGAAGAGGCTTGACCTCGACCTTTGGCTTCTGCAATGGCTTCGGCATAATTGGCAAATAACACGGTGATAAATAAAATCAACGTCACCGCTAAACCAAATACGGTATCGGCTTGACCCGTTAAAGTACTAACCAGTGTGATGATCGTGCCTAGCCATACAATCGCCATCACTGGATTTTTAATTGCATGTTGTGGCAACAATTTAATCAAGGCATTTTTCCAAGCTTCACCTTGGAATAAAGTTGATGATTTATTTTGAGTAGATTGTTTTAAATGATTCATGTTATTCACCCTAGCCTTGTACCAATAACAGCTGATCAGTGATCGGTCCTAAAACAAGGACTGGCATAAATTGTAATAAGGTCAACATCACCACAATAGCAATCAGAGTGAAAGCAAAGGTTGGCGTTTCCACTTTTAAACTACCACTACTTTCAGGGGCTTGACGCTTTGCAGCTAAACGAGCAGCAATCATTAAAGGAATGATCAATGTTGGAAAACGTCCAAGTAGTAAAGCGATGACACAGCTCACGTTCCACCACACGGTATTGTCCGCTAAACCTTCAAAACCAGAACCATTATTGGCAAAGGCCGAAACATACTCATACAACACTTGTGAAATGGCATGATATTGCGGATTGCTATTGCCTGTAAGTTCAGGGAAAAACAAAGCAACTGAGCTTAAACCGAGAATCGTAATCGGCTGAATCAAAATCACCACAGCAAGTAATTTGATTTCTCCTGCTTCAATTTTGCGGCCAAATAATTCAGGTGTACGACCTGTCATCAAACCTGCAATAAATACAGCCAAAAACAGATAGATCATAAATTGCTGTAAGCCACAGCCGATCCCGCCCCAAATCGCATTAATCAGCATATTCGCCAGCGCCACTAAACCTGTTAATGGTGATGCAGAGTCATGCATCATATTGACGGAACCATTGTTGACCTGTGTGGTTATGGCGGCCCACAATGCGGAAGATGCTTCACCAAAACGCACTTCCTTTCCTTCCATGGCATAAATTTGCATCGCGGAAGATGATAGGCTTTCAGACCAAATCGCCGCTGTAGCTGAAACAACCGACATCAGCAACATTGAGCCAAAAACAAAGCCAGCAAATTTTGCGCGTTTGGTTAAAAAACCCAACATAAAAATCACTGCAACAGGGATAAGTAGAATCGCGATCATCTCTAAGAAATTTGAAAATGGGGTTGGATTTTCCAATGGCACACTACTGTTAGGTCCATACCAACCACCACCATTACTACCCAATTGCTTAATCGCAACCATGGGTGCAACTGGACCAAGTGGAATTTTTTGAGTTTTTAATTCAGTGGTTTGGTCAATCACTTGAACTTCTGGGCCACCTTGAAAGGTTGATGGCACACCTTGGCTATTGAGTAATAATGACCAAATCATGCATAACGGAATTAAAAAACGAAAGGTTGGACGGATCACGTCGGCCCAATAATTACCCACATTGATTTTTTCAACTTTATTTTGAAAGCTTAGGTTTTGATCTGTTTCTGACAAAGCATTGGATTGCGGATAAAACAACGCACGTACGGTTGCAACCACCATTGCCAACCCCATCATTGGGGTAATGATTTGCAATCCAACTATTCCAACCATCTGTGATAAATATGACAGTTGCGCTTGACCTGAATAGTGCTGTTGGTTGGTATTGGTCAGAAATGAAATCATGGTATGCAGGGCTAAATCCCATGACATATTCGGCGCATTGTTTGGATTGAGTGGCAAGCTTGCTTGGCACATAAACAACAGCCAAGTCACCAGTCCAATGACGATACAGCTCGCCACAAAGCTAAGTGAATAGGTCTTCGCATTCATCCCTTGATCAGGATGTGTACCCAAAACACGATAAATCGGTTTTTCAATCCAGTTAAAAATTGGATCAATTTTCATCTCTCGGTTTTGCATAATACAAGCAAGATACTTCCCTAAAGGAAAAGCCAAAAGCACTACTATTACCAAGACTAAGATAAACTCTAACATGACATTCCCCCCCAACTTGATTGGCTCAAATTAAAAATGTCGATATTACAATGATTTATATGTTTTTGAAGTACGCATAATTTTGGATGCTGTACTTGTTGATGCGCTATATATTTAGCACTCATCTTTTTCATCCTAAACGCTGGGATATTCCACAACTCAGTATCCGCAAATACCCCGTAAACTCTCTATTTACAGTCAGATCAGCCGCGTAAAAATTTCGTAAAATTTTGTCTTTTTTGATTTATAAACAGCGTTAAATACATTACAAAGGTTCAAATTTTAGAACGCTTGTTTATTTTATTTATGGAAAATTTTGAACTACTTAAAGCATTGTTTTTGGGGTTAATCGAAGGCTTAACTGAATTTTTACCCATTTCAAGTACAGGCCATCTGATCTTATTTGGTCATCTCATTGATTTTCACTCAGATTCGGGACGCGTGTTTGAAGTGGTAATCCAATTGGGTGCAATCTTGGCCGTATGTTGGCTGTATCGACAAAAAATCATCGAATTAATTCGCGGCTTTTTCTCAGGCGATATTGCAGCTAGACGTTTTGCGATTAATGTCTTAGTTGCTTTTATTCCTGCTGTGGTGATCGGGGTTTTAGCGGTAGATTTTATTAAACAGGTGCTGTTTAGTCCTTTGGTTGTGGCTTTTGCTTTAATCATCGGGGGTTTCATTATTTTTGCTGTAGAAGCCAGAAAGTTTGAACCTAAAACCATTGAAGCCACTGACATTACCTTAAAACAGGCAATTTTGGTTGGATTTGCCCAATGTCTTGCCATGATTCCGGGAACATCACGTTCAGGCGCCACCATTATTGGTGGGATGTTGTCTGGTTTATCACGTAAAGCGGCAACTGAATTTTCTTTTTTCCTTGCAATGCCAACCATGTTAGGTGCTGCAACCTATGATTTAATTCGAAATGCAGATGTTTTAACCTCAGATAACCTGATTAATATTTCAGTAGGGTTTGTTGCTGCATTTATTGCTGCGCTCTTGGTGGTAAAAGCTTTGGTCAAATTTGTTGAAAAACATACATTGAGAGTATTTGCTTGGTACCGTGTGGTATTGGGTATTATTTTACTGTTTGTGTTTTTATAATCATGTGAATTAATAGCAGATAAATTTAAGTCTGCTTATGTTTTTTTATCATATTGACCCACTTACCTTGTGGGTCTTTTTTTATCTCTTAAATATAGTCAACCTATCAAAAAACTCAAAAACAAGAATATAATTTCTCTTAATCAATATTTTTCAATTAAATTAATTACATAGAAAATTAAATTATTTGATTATAAAAAAGCTTGCAATGCCACACATTACGTTCAAAGTTTAAATAACTTTGCGTAGGCGATGCCTCACTTTTCAGAGATGAAAAGTGACAAAAATCTTCTGTTAGGCGAGGGGTACGTCCTGTACCCCCGCCTAACGGCGACATCCCTGTCGCCCCACGATAGGATAACCATCTAGGATTCAAAAGTACAAAAACCGAATGAATAATCAATAGTTTCTAAGAATTCATACAAAAACATAAGCTTCATTTATGATCAGTGATTTGATATAAATCACTTGTATGAATAATTAAGTGGTTTGACTATAAGATGAGGGCGATTTCATCTTGCTCTATGGATTTTAAAAGGCCTTATATAAAGAAGCCTAATATTTAACAGGGAATGTTAAAGACTGAAAAACTCAGACTAAAATCCTCATACGGTCTATATAGACAAAGGATCACTTAGATAAAGCCACTCAATTCTTTATATATTTGATCAAGCCTTTAATGATCTAATTTTCAAGTACTTTCATCTTCAGAAATATCTTCAAAGTGTTTATCATCATTAAAACCATTTTCATAACCAAAGTCATTTTGGCTATTAAATGAATATTCACGATCATTTTCAAAGGTATTGTAACTGTGTTGATGATCAAATTTTGCAAGAGAGGCTTTGATATTTGAACGTGGATGGCGTGTAGGCAGAACAGTAGAAATTGAATGTTTATAGATAATTTGCATTTGCCCTACACTGTTTCTCAATAACACAACGTATGAATCAAAAGATTCAATATGCCCCTGTAATTTAATCCCATTGGTCAGAAAAATAAAAACTGGAATATGTTTTTTTCGGAGAGAATTTAACAGTGGATCTTGTAAAGTTTGAATTTTAGACATATTACGCTCCCAAAACTTTTAAATACTTAAAAAATATCGTTTTTAAATAAAATTTATAATTAGACGCATCCTGCGAATTTTACTTTTCTTCCAAAATAGATGAATCAACGCTACCATCTACCCCCTAATCTTTGAATTTCAACGTGAATATTTATATAGATTACTTAATCGGTGTAGCAGGCATCAGCATTTTTGAATGATCCATCTTCATCATCACATGTGCCATATCGACCCCACTCGATTGTGCGTTTTGCGCCATATCTGATGAATGTACATGCTGTTGTTCTGCATGATCATTAGTGGGCTTTTGGGCTTCATTCTGTGCATTACAAGGCTTTAGAGAACATTGCATTTGCATTTTTACTGCTGCTTGAGGATCAGTTTCATTTGGTGTTTTAGAAGCATCTGCCCAAGATTGAGTTGCAATCATTAGTGTACCCATACAGAACACTTTTATTAAACTTCGACGTAAAATCACTCGCATTTGTACCTCTCCAAGCTTGAGATTCTTACTCGTACAATAAAGCGCGCTATTGAACATTCAGATGACTTGAAAGTGACATTTATGTAATCTATATCTTTCTTAAGTTTTATCACGCTATTATATTTTAAAGAGTATTCTAGGAATCGAACATGAGAATATTATTAGTCGAAGATGAGCAAAAAACGGGTGACTACCTTAAACAAGGTTTATCTGAAGCAGGTTATATTACTGACTGGGTTACAGATGGACTCACAGGTAAACAATACGCACTTTCTGAAGATTATGATGTGATCATATTAGACGTCATGTTACCGGGGGTAGATGGCTGGCATATCATAGAAGCCGTTCGTAAGAACGGAAAAACTATGCCTATTTTATTCTTAACAGCGCGAGATCAAATTGAAGACCGCGTAAAAGGCTTAGAGTTGGGTGCAGATGATTATCTGGTAAAGCCTTTCGCTTTTGCTGAACTTCTCGCAAGAATAAAAAGTTTACTGCGTCGAGGACAGCAAAGAGAAGACAGTAACTTAATTAGTATTGCCAATCTTGAACTTGATATCAGAAAACGACGTGTAACGCGTGAAGGACAACGTATCGACCTGACTGCGAAAGAGTTTGCATTGATGGAACTATTTATGCGGAGACGTGGAGAAATTTTGCCTAGAGCACTGATTGCCTCTCAAGTCTGGGATATGAACTTTGACAGTGACACCAATGTTGTCGAAGTTGCGATTAAACGCTTAAGAAATAAAATTGACAGTAACTTTACGCCTAAACTGATTCAGAATATTCGAGGAATGGGGTATGTGCTAGAGGTAGAAGATGAGGCGTAAGCTGTTCAATGCGATCAGTTTTCGAATCGCGATTCTTTTTTCCCTCTCCACAGTAACAATTTTAATCCTCATGGGCTTTGTGATACAGCTAGGGGTTTCACAGCACTTTGAAGATGAAGATCGGGTATTACTTGAGGGAAAAATTCAGCTGATACAAAATCTCTTAAAACAAAATCCAACCAATACGCCTGAGCTTAATGTGGCATTAAAAGATTCACTGATTGGACATGATAATTTGATTGTGCAAGTTGAACGTCCGCTGAATCAAATTGTATTTAATTCTGCACAAATAGCCATCGCGCCACAAGTCATTGCGAATCCAGATCTGAATCAATGGATTAAATGGAAATTACAAGATAAAAGTTATCGTGGACTGGTCTATCAAAATATTTTTGAAGAAGATGAAGATGCACAATCTACCCAAATTGTTGTTGCGATTGATACTTCAGAACACATGCTCTTTTTAAATGAATTTAAACATCAGCTATTTTATATTTGTTTAATTGGTGCACTATGTTTAATGTTTTTAGGATGGTTTGCTGTTTGGCGAGGATTGCGTCCGATAAAAAAAATAGCCGAAGTTGTAGAAGGTATTTCAGCGCAAAATTTGTCTGAGCGTTTAGAAGTTGAGCATACTCCAACAGAATTAAAATCATTGACGATCGCCTTTAATGAAATGCTTGATCGTTTAGAGTCAGCTTTAGAAAAACTTTCAGACTTTTCATCGGATCTTGCACATGAAATTCGCACACCGATCAACAATTTAATGACGCAAACGCAAGTGTGTTTATCCCGCAGTCGAGATATAGATGCCTATAAAGAAGTCTTATTTTCGAACTTAGAAGAGTTTGAACATCTGGCAAGAATCGTTTCAGATATGTTGTTTTTGGCCAAAGCAGAAAATGGTCTTAACCTTAAAAACCTACAAACCATTCATTTATACGAAGAATTCAACACTTTGTTTGAGTTTTATGATGCTTTAGCAGCAGAAAAACATATGACATTTCATCTGGTCGGTACTGGAAAAGTCAATGCAAATATTGCGATGCTACGCCGTGCGCTGAGTAATTTAATCTCCAATGCAATTAAATATGGCAAGTCGAACTCTGTCATTCAAATTAAATGTCAACAAACAGCAGAGCACACCAGTTTTTCAGTTGAAAATGAAGGCCCTACCTTATCCCCTGAACAATTATCTCGACTGTTTGACCGTTTCTATCGAACAGATGCCTCTCGCCAACGTGTTGAAGATGGTACAGGTTTAGGACTTGCGATCACCAAGTCTATATTGGCCTTACATGGTGCAAGCATCCAAGCAGAATCACGAGATGGTTTAGTGATCTTCACGGTGATTTTTAAAAATGAATATCTTCCAACATGATATACAGAGCAAAAGTATCTTAAATAAAATCACATCTTCAAGCAGCTGTTGAAAATACAGCTGTAAAAAGTTGAATTACAGCTCAATTATTAATAAAAAATAAACTTTTCCGACTAATGCGTGTTTAATTTGCCTTAAAAATCTTTTAATATTTCTTATTATTTAGTTTTTCTAAATAACAAAAGTGTAATTTTAAAGTCATTCTGATGTATATCGCCCTCTTTAATAATCAAGGTCTAAACACAACAGTAAAAGGAACATTCAATGAAATTCTCACAAAATAACATGACCAAACTGCGTAATGCCTTGTTTGGTGTAGTGATACTCATTAGCGCGACCAATGCTATGGCTCATGTTGATTTAACCAGCAGTACACCTGCAATGAATGCATCCATTACGACTGCACCTAAAAGTTTAGTGCTTAATTTTAGTGGAGAAGTCATGTTAATGAATATCAAGTTATTAGATGCGCAAAGAACCAATATTCCACTTAACTATAAAGTGAATCATGATCTAAAAAAAATATTTAATGTCCCGGTTCCCGAACTTAAAAAAGGCAAATATTTTGTTGTTTGGACAACAATGGGCAAAGATGGGCATAACATGAACAATGAATATAGCTTCACAATTAAATAAAACCAAAGAAATTGAAGATTGACGAACAACATTTCAGCAAGCGACTGAACTGTTGTTCGGATGTGTTGGCATTTTATCAATGGTCTGAGTTGTCGCAAACTGAGACAAATTGTCAACAGGCTCGAATAAAGGAAAAAAATAATGTTCGAATTCTGGATCTGGTCAACTTGGCTAACAAAAATTACCTTATATCTCAGTACTGCTTTTATGATTGGTGGTGCTTTTTGTTATTTTTTACTTTGGCGTTATACCAGCATAAAAGTAACACTACTCAAGTATATGCATTTAGGTGCGACATTAGGTCTGGTTGGAAGCACTTTAGGCTTTTTTATTTTGGTAGGTAGCTTTGCCAATACGGGGCTTTCTGGCATTTTTGATCAAACCTATCTCAATATTCTTTTAAATACAGACACTGGGCAAATACACATTGTCAGAATTATCAGTTTTGCCTTAATTTTTCTGCTTTTAACGATCAAATTGGGCAAAAAAACTACCCATATTACCACTTTTGAAAAAATACTATTTGCGGTATTGCTTATCCCTATTCTTTATAGCTATTCCCAAATCGGGCATGTCACCAACTTACCATTTTTTGCTCAAATTCTACTCAGCATTCATGTGTTTTTCATGTCGTTATGGATGGGCTCACTCTATCCGTTATGGAAAATGAGCCATAAAATCAGTGGCCGATCGTTAAGAAAACTCATGGAGGCATTTGGGCGAATTGCAGCTTATGTTGTCGGAATATTAATTCTCTGTGGTATCACAATTGCATTATTTTTATTTAAAGATTTGAATACTTTAATCTATACCTCCTATGGTCATGGTTTTGTTCTTAAACTGGCATTTGTGGGGATTATTTTATTACTTGCTGCTTTCAATAAATGGTTCCTTACTCCACGCCTTGAAGAACCTTTATTTGCACAATATTTAAGTTGTGCCATTTTATTTGAAATGTATCTGGGTTTATTGATTCTACTCACCACCAGTTATATCACCACAGTGGTTGGGATTGATTAAAAAATACGGATATGAATCATTGAATTGAGAGCATTATCTTGCGCTATAAACAAAACAATGTATTGTTCTTTCCCAGATAAAAAATGATCATGTTGAATGAATGATATGGGTATTGAAAGTCCCTTCTCCCTCTGGGAGAAGGCTAAGATGAGGGCGCTTTTATGTTGATTGATGCTTTAAAATGATTGATAAAAGAAGCCTTATATAAGCAATAATGAACTATGATTAAAACAAAGAGTATCAGCAAAACATCGTTTAAGAAAATATATTTTTAGGGGCTGTTCATAAACTAAATTTATATTGACAACAAGGTGTTATAAAAACTTGAATTGTTTTACTTGACCTTACCATTATGTCAAAGTTTAGGATTTAGATCATGGAATAAGACTTATAGGTATGACTTATGGAAAATAGATCACATGATCGTGTTTCTGATTTGAAAAGCAGTTTACAAATCAAAGGTATGAGCTGTGCAAGTTGTGTTAGTCGAATAGAAACAGCGCTTAAAAAAGTCGATGGTGTAACTCAAGCATCTGTGAATTTAGCCACTGAACGTGCAGAAATTACATCTAACACTCCCATTGACCGAGAGGCATTGATCAAAGCTGTTGAACATGCGGGATATGAAGTTGCTGATGCAGCCACTGAATTATCAATAGATGGAATGACCTGTGCCTCATGTGTCAGTCGTGTTGAAAAAGCGCTAAAAGCCGTTCCCGGTGTTAAAGAGGCAAATGTAAATCTCGCAACTGAACGCGCAACAATCACTGGTACTGCCAATGTTGCGGCTTTAATCGCAGCGATTGATAAGGCGGGTTATGATGCCAAAGAAATTCAAACCGCTATCCCAGATCAAACAGAACACCTAGAGAAAAAAGATCAAGAACGCGCTGAACTAAAACGAGACCTTATACTTGCCACTATTTTTGCGTTACCTGTTTTTATTCTAGAAATGGGTTCACACCTTATTCCAGGCATGCACCACCTGATTGCTCAGACCATCGGGATACAAAATAGCTGGTATTTACAGTTTATTCTGACCACACTAGTTTTGGTGATTCCGGGTCGAAGATTCTATATCCACGGATTACCCGCTTTATTGCGTTTAGCGCCAGATATGAACTCGCTAGTTGCTGTAGGCACCTTGGCAGCTTATCTATTTTCCATCGTCGCGACATTTATACCCAGCATCTTACCTGCTGGAACAGTCAATGTTTACTATGAGGCAGCTGCGGTTATCGTTGCCTTAATTTTACTCGGTCGTTTTCTTGAGGCAAAAGCCAAAGGAAGAACCTCAGAGGCAATTCAGCGCTTAGTCAGTCTACAAGCCAAAGTGGCACATGTTTCTCGTAACAATCAAATCGTAGATATTCCAATCGATCAAGTTGTCGTAGGTGACTTTATCATTGTCAAACCGGGTGAACGTGTTCCTGTTGATGGAAAAGTCATTGAAGGCAAAAGCTTTGTAGATGAGTCAATGATTACCGGTGAACCGATCCCTGTCGAGAAAAAAATAGACAGTGAAGTGGTCGGTGGCACTATCAATCAAAATGGCACATTAAGCTTTAAAGCTGTCGCTGTAGGCGGCGAAACTATGCTTGCACAAATCATTCGTTTGGTTGAGCAGGCACAAGGCTCGAAAATGCCCATTCAAGCTGTAGTTGATAAAATCACCTTATGGTTTGTACCAGCTGTAATGGCTGCTGCTGTACTGACTTTCTTGATTTGGTTGATTTTCGGCCCTTCCCCTGCTTTAACATTCGCATTAGTCAATGCTGTTGCTGTGCTGATTATTGCCTGCCCTTGTGCAATGGGTTTAGCAACGCCAACCTCAATTATGGTCGGAACAGGTCGTGGTGCTGAACTCGGTGTACTGTTCCGTAAAGGCGAAGCATTACAACTACTGAAAGATGCCAAAGTTGTTGCTGTAGATAAAACAGGTACATTAACCGAAGGCCATCCTGTACTAACAGATTTTGAAGTCACTGAATTTTTTCAACGTGATCATGTCTTAAGTATGGTGGCAGCCGTTGAATCTCGTTCTGAGCATCCGATTGCTAAAGCCATCGTAGATGCTGCAATCAAAGAAAATCTGACCTTACCCAAAGTGAATCAATTTGATTCTGTGACCGGTATGGGGGTCTATGCAGCTATAGATGAAAATGGAGACATTCATATTGGTGCTGATCGTTATATGCTGCAACTTAATATTGATATTTCACCTTTTGCAAGTGCAGCGCAACGTTTAGGTGACGAAGGTAAATCACCGCTTTATGTAGCAATTAATGGCAAGTTGGCAGGGATAATTGCAGTTGCAGATCCAATTAAATCAACCACGCCAAGTGCCATTAAAGCCTTACATCAACTCGGTCTTAAAGTTGCGATGGTGACAGGTGATAACGCCCGTACAGCACAAGCCATTGCTCGCCAGCTCGGTATTGACGAAGTGATTGCGGAAGTTCTACCTGAAGGAAAAGTCAAAGCGGTACAAAGCCTAAAAGCAAAATATGGCAATATTGCATTTGTTGGTGATGGGATCAATGATGCGCCCGCTTTGGCTGAAGCCGATGTCGGTCTTGCGATTGGTACAGGTACAGATGTTGCGATTGAGTCGGCAGATGTTGTATTAATGTCAGGTAACTTGCAAGGTGTTGCCAATGCCATTGCACTATCAAAAGCCACCATCGGCAATATTCATCAGAATTTATTCTGGGCATTTGCTTACAATACCATGCTGATTCCAGTTGCGGCTGGGCTACTCTATCCTGCTTATGGCATCCTGCTTTCGCCAATATTTGCAGCAGGTGCAATGGCTTTATCCAGTGTATTCGTGTTGGCCAATGCCTTACGTTTACGTCGTTTTCAACCCGCTTCTACTTTCGAGTAGAAGCTTGTAGAGAGAATCACCATGAATATTGGAAAACTGTCTCAAACTGTTGGAATATCTGCCAAAATGATTCGTTATTATGAACAGATTGGTCTGATTCCAGCCGTGGGTCGAAGTAATGCAGGCTATCGCTCCTATTCTGACCAAGATGCTGAACGGCTCAAGTTTATTCGAAGTTCAAGATCACTTGGATTTTCAGTTGCAGAGATCGCTGATCTTTTAGATTTGTGGAACAATAAAAATCGACACAGTGCAGATGTAAAGCAACTCGCACTCTCGCATATCGAAAAATTGGAAATCCGTATTACTGAACTACAGAAGATGACCAATACCTTGCAAAATTTAATCAATTGTTGTGCTGGTGATCATCGACCGAATTGTCCGATTCTTGAGGGATTGCAGAAGCAAGATATTGAACTTCAAGAAAGCTACCATCAAAATGATTTTCTCTCTGTTTCACCACTTGCACAGCAAAAAGCTAAATAAGATTTAAATCCTCCCCCTTGCGAAGTAATACTTCTCACCTTTGAAAAAGGAGGGAGCTTTTCATTACTTAAATGAATTGATTTTCATGCAGTTCTCTTCTTTTTCAGTGCAAAGGGGCTTGCACTGCCTCATATTACAGTGAAAGGTTTAATTTAACTTGCGTAGGCGATACCTTACTTTTCAGAGATGAAAAGTAACAAAAATCTTTCGTATGGCGAGGGGTACATCCTTATACCCCCGCCAAACGGCGACATCCTTGTCGCCATGCGGTAGAAACACCGTGTAGGATTCAATGATGAAAAGGTACTTGCACAGCTTTAACTTAAATTGAGAAGTTTTAATTATTTTATGTAAGTTCTAGATCTTACATAAATCAAAAAATGATCTTAAAGCGTAAATTGTATTGATATTGAAAGTTCCTTCTCCCGCTGGGAGAAGGCTAGGATGAGGGGGCTTTTATGTTGAATTTGGGGTTAGCACTGCCCCATCTTACGGTGAAAAGTTTAAATTTAATTTGCGTAGGCAATACCTTAGATAAAAACCTTTCTCCTTGCGAAGATAATCCTCCCCCTTACGAAGTAATACTTCTCACCTTTGTCAAAGGAGGGGGCTTTCCATTACTCAAATTAATTAAGTTTCACTTAACTCCATCGCCCTAACGTCAACATCCATGTCGCCATGCGGTAGCTACGCCCTGTGTGATTCAATGATGTAAAAAGCAAAGCGACTTAATTTATACTCCTCTATTTAAATTTTAAACCCATAAAAAAACTGCAATCGATTAACGATTGCAGTTCCATTTTTTAAACAGTTCTAGCTTATTTCAGACTATAGGCAATCACATAGTCACCATGATCAGGAGATTGTCGAGCACCGCCCGCAGTCACCATCACATATTGCTTACCTGTTTTAGGTGAAACATAGCTGATTGGCGTTCCTTGGCTACCGACAGGTAAGCGTGATTTCCACAACTCTTTACCTGAAGATGAATCCAAGGCACGTAAGTAATAATCTTGCGTTGCTGCAAAGAAGACTAAGCCACCTTGTGTTGCCATTGGTCCACCAATGGTAGGCATACCAATCGGTGCTTTTAATCCCATTTTTATGCCCATAGGTCCAGTGTCTTCGACTGTTCCCATCGGCACTTGCCAAGCGATCTGACGAGTTTTCATATCAATGGCAGTCATGGTGCCATAAGGCGGTTTTTGACATGGAATATTCAACTTCGACCAGAAGCGATCTTTATTGACTTTATACGGTGTACCTTTCATCGGTACAGCGCCCATACCTGTATTGACCTTTTCACCACCATTTGCCTGAATTGCCAAATCTTCAGGTGTTTGTTCGATCAACTGAATCCATAAACCTAAACGCATGTCGTTGACAAACATATATTGATGGCTTGGATCAAAGGCAATACTGCCCCAGTTCATGCCACCCAAAGAGCCTGGGAAACTTAAAGATTTATCTTTACCCGGTGCAGTATATAAGCCTTCATAACGCATAGATTTAAAGCCGATACGACACATCAGCTGGTCAAATGGTGTTGCACCCCACATATCCG
Organism: Acinetobacter sp. RIT698; assembly: GCF_009668065.1. Classification (NCBI taxonomy): domain Bacteria; kingdom Pseudomonadati; phylum Pseudomonadota; class Gammaproteobacteria; order Moraxellales; family Moraxellaceae; genus Acinetobacter; species Acinetobacter sp. RIT698. The sequence goes on along the minus strand of NZ_WJYH01000040.1, from coordinate 12,924 downwards.
ATTCAGTCAAAGTTTGATTACCAATTTGTGGCATTTCAACAGAACGTGGTTGAGTTGGGCTATATTGTTCACCCGGAATATCCGCAGCTTTCACGGGCTGTTCAATTACCTTGGTTAATGGTTTACCTGTTAAGCGATCCAATACAAAGAATTGTCCAGATTTGGTTCCAATCACCACAGCAGGTTGATTCTTACCACCTTTCATTGGGAAATCAACCAAGCTTGGTTGCATCGGTAAATCAAAATCCCATAGGTCATTATGAACAGTTTGATAGACCCATTTTTCTTTACCTGTGCTTGCATCTAAAGCCAATACGGATGAATTGTATTTATGATCCAAAGGTTGACGGTTGCCTCCCCAAACATCCACAGATGAGCTACCCATTGGTAAAAATACTGTGTTCATTTTTGGGTCATACGACATTGCTGCCCAAGAGTTTGCAGAACTGCGTTTATAGGTTTCACCTTCTTTTAACACATAGTTTGGATCAGGATTACGTGGATCAAATGCCCAGCGCAATTGACCTGTGATCACATCATAAGCACGAATCACCCCACCCGGCATATCTGCGGCAAGGTTATCTGCAATACGACTACCAACTACAATCACTGTACCCGCAATAGTTGGTGCAGAGGTCACTTCAAAACGTGGCGCGGTGGTTCCTTCACCCAAACCTTTGAGTAAATCAACCGTTCCATCAATACCAAAATCTTTACAACGTTCACCGGTATCAGCATTGACCGCAATTAAACGACCATCTGGTGTGTTGGTATAAACACGGCGTAGACAAGCGGTATTATTAGCGACAGCTTGAACAGGGGTTGCACCAGCCAAAGTCGGTTGAGTTAGTGCTTGGGTTGAATCGAAGTAAGCCACACCACGACAACGTTCCCATGCATCCGATTTAGAGTTTACTTCGGCTTTCCAAAGCTGTTTACCTGAGTCAGCCTCTAAAGCAAAAATATTGTTATGTGGTGTACATAAGAAAATCTTGTTGCCCACCTGTAAAGGGGTCATTTGATCTTCTGCACCATTGCCTGAACCCGTGGTGAAATCACCTGTACGAAAACGCCATGCTTCTTTGAGTTGATGGACATTATCACGGGTAATCTGATCAAGTGCAGCAAAGCGACTGCCGCCTGCATCCTGACCATAATTCTGCCAATTGCTTTGTTTCATGTCCGCTTGAACAGGAACCAATGGCAATGCCTGACCTGTTGCTGCAACCGTTGGATGTGGTTGAAACATTTGATAAAGCCCAATCAACATGCCTAAAACTGTGAGTGCACCTAAGCCATAAGCTGGCAAACTCGCACTCGGTTGAAACTGGTAACGGCGAATCGCGGGCAAAGTAAACATCAAGGCAGCAAATAAACCTGCTGGAAACATCAGTCTTGAAAATAAAGGCCAAAATTCCCAACCTGCATCTAGCAATGACCAAATAATTGTGCCCACAAAAACCAAACTAAATAACCAGACACCGAGCGTTTTTTTCTTAAATATAAATATCGCTGATGCCAGTGTGAATACACCAGAAATCACGAAATACCATGATCCTCCAAGTGTTACCAGCTTAGCACCACCAACGGTAAAGAATAGCCCTGTCACAAGTAAAGCCAAAGCTAATATAAAACACCATATTTTTAATACGGTATGTGTCCTTGTAGACTCAGTCATAGGTCATACTCCTAGATTAGAAATTCACACGTATACTCAAACCAGCAACCCATGCATCATCCACTTCTTTTACACCCGCAGGCTGATGGATATATTGTAGGTTGGGTCGTAGCATGACCGCAGGTGACCATTGGTAGGTATAGTTCAGTTCAACATTGAGCTCATCACGTTGTACGGGCACATAATCTGTTGCGAACCTATCGTACTGGTCATAGCCATGGCTGTTGTTGGTTGCAATTTGGCGATCTTTATAACGATCATTGACCATATAATTTGCAATACCAAATCCGATTGAATCATTTGGGCGACTGTCAAAAGGCCCTTTGTACCAGAAAGCAAGTTGTTGGGTACTTTGTACTGCCGTGGTGGCTTTATCATTGACCACAGCATTAAAGCTCACGAACAAACCACGTTTAGGATCTTGGCCTTTTTGGCTCAGTTGTTGTTGTGCATTGAGCCAAAAACTATGTTTGCTATCATGCACCTTGCCTGCAATCGCAATATCATTGGCTTCTGCTGTCGAGTACAGCGCGCCGACTTTATACTCGCCTGCTAAACCATCAAATGCTGCTAGTTTTGGACGCCATGCCAGCTCTACTGGAATAGTGGCACCTTTAACATTTCGCATATCCAAGTTAAAACCATCGTTTTTACCAGTTTTAATGTTGTCAGGATTGACTTCATAAACACCGACACCCAGTGTCCACTCAGGTGCAAATTGGTACTTCACATTGGTTCCCCATAAACCTACAGGTAAGTTGTACCAAATTGAACCAATGGATTTGCCTAGTTGTCCGCCACAAAGTAATAAGTTTTGGAACTCGCATTGTGAACCATTAAAGTCATCCGACATGCCCATACGGCCAATCTTGAATTGAACCGTATTGTCAGCAAAGCCCTTTTTGACCCATGCTTGGGTCAGGCGCCAGATTTTGCCTCGTCCATAAATTTCTTGTGAATTGCCCAAAGCACCAGAACGTGGGTCTTTAATGCTTTCTAAAGTTAAAGCATTACCATCACGCTTGGTGATTAAGATATTGGCTGTGGTATCTTTCCAGCCCGCGATTTTATTTAAATCAAAGTTTGCACCCAATGCCAGTTGCGCTGCATTTTCAAAGCTGTTGTTGTCGTGATAGCCACCGTCTAAATTGGTTGCAGCTTGGCTCATGATAGATGCAGTAAATTTATAGCCGTCTTTTTCCAGTTGTTGGCGTTGTCCATTCCAATCGCCCAATAACCATTGACGATCTTGTGACCAAGCTTGCTCAGCAAAACTACTCTGAGCCATACATACTGCAACTGCCAAACAACTCAGTTTGATCGATAATCCATTTGAACTCATATTAAGCATCCTTACTTTTATTTAAGTTTTACCGCTGAGCTAAGTTCAGATGTTGCACCTAGACGATCTGTGATATTTGCCGTAACAGATGCAACTTTCATTGTCGGTTTCCAAGTCACGCTTGCTGTGCCTTGGGCATTGGTTGCAACAGTGCTTGAGCCTAAGTAAAACTCGGCTTCATTTGCGCTTGCTTGTGAGTTTCCAAAAAATTCAACTTGATAACGTTGATTTGGTTGTCCTTTTACTTCTACCGCAATTTGACCTTTTGCTAGGGTCAATTTAGGTGCTTGAATATTTTGATTTGGTTGTGGATTACAGCCTTGTTCATTGGGTTGCTGGCAGGTCTTTTGTAAGTTTGCTGGATCAATTTTTACTCCATGACCACGTGAACCGACAAAGTGCGCATGTTCTAATCCCGGAATATCAAAAATGATTGCACCTAAACGTTGATTGGGCACACAGCTTCCACCCGCTTCACAGCGTTTGATGTCTTTGCCATTATTCCAAATTTGATTTTTGGTTAATGTGATACGCGCATTGGCATCTTTTTCTGAACGAATCGCAACACCGACTCGATTGCCATGGACTTTATTGCTGTCAAAAATATTGCCATCACCGGTGAGGTTAAAGCCGTTGGAGTTATTGGTGAGTTCGTTATAGGCAATATAATTGCGTTTGCCCCAGTTGATCTGTAAACCATCTGAATAGTTTTCAAACTTGTTGCCAATCACGGCATTGTCATTGCCCCATAGAATTTCAATGCCTTGTGATGGCTCTGGGTTTGCAGTGGTTGAAATAAAGTGGTTATTGGCAACCAAGTTAAATGCAGCACCACGGGTTAACTCAAGTCCATCACCATTGTCTTGGAAATAGTTATTCAGCACTTTGTTGTTATTGGTGGTAGTCGCAGTCGGATTCCCTTTACCATCATCCCCTGTCAACATCACCCCTGCACCGCCATAGTTGTGCATAATACGGTTATTTTGGATCAGGTTATTGCTGGCACGGTTCATCAAGATCCCAATACAAAAACGACGAATCTCTAGTCCTTGAATGCTGACCCCGTTGATGTCACGTAACACAATCCCCGGTAAAGTTGTGGTACGAACATTGGTTCCGAACTGCCCCTCAACAGCTCCCGGACATGCTTCAACCCCTGTGCCTTTAATATAATTTGAGCCATCAATCGCGATAAACTCACCTGTTTTTGCCCATTGTGTACCAATGATTTTTACGGGTGCTTTAATTTCTGGCAGTGGACTGTTGACCTTAATGGCATAAGGCGCTTGCCCAACCGCTTGAATCAAAATCTCACTGGCTTCACTTGGCTTGCTGTTGGCTTGCTCAATCGCCCAGCGCAGTGAACCTTTTTCATGATCATCCTGATAGCGATCCACCACATAGCTTTCTGCCATTGCCAAACCAGAAACCGCTAAGCCAAGTGCCAACGTTGTTAAACGTAATGAAATCATTTTCATGTCTAAAAAATCCTTGTAATTTATGGTGTAGGTTGAACGGTTTTTAATAACTGTTTGAGTTGGGTCACATCAATTTGACCGGGCGCAGAAGCTTCACCGATCATGCCAAAACTAAAGCTGCCGCCCATATTGGCGGTGGCAATTCGAGAAATCGTCCCGAGTTTACCCATCGACATGGTGAGTAATGGTTTTTTAGATTGTTGGCTGACTTTTAAAGTGGCATTCATCAAAGTAAATACATCTTGTTTGCTTTGTGGCATCACTGCGATTTTAAGAATATCTGCACCAAGCTGATCTTGTTTAAGCAAGCGTTGAACGATTTCTGCTTCATCAGGGGTCTTTTTAAAATCGTGATTGGACATCACAATCAATACTTTTTTCTCATGTGCCAATTTAACGGTGTTTTTCACCACTTGCTGATCTCGGAACATTTCCACATCCAACATATCCATAAAGGGTTGGCGTAAGTAGGCTTGATAGGTTTTGCCATAATCTGCATCACTGATGGTCAGTTGCCCGCCTTCGTTATGGGTACGAATGGTGGCGATCATGGGTTTAGCCCCTAAAATCTGTTTAAGCTCATGTCCTAAAGCAATCACTTGCTTAGTGTCACTGGCAAAGTTGAGGAGGTCTATGCGGAACTCTGCCAAATCAGCATCTGGATTGCTGGCAATAACTTTTGCTTGTGCTAAGGCTTGTTCTTTGGTTTTTGCTGTAATCGGGACAATGGTTTTTACTGGGAGTTTTGCCAGTTCTGCAAGTTCAACTGGGCTTGGTGAAACTGGTTGCGCCTGTGTCATTTGAAGGGGCAATATTGGGCTAAGTGCAAGCATCAATGCCGCAAGTTTTTGTAGTTTCATTTTTCATCTTCCTGAATAAATTATCCGTTTGTATATCGCGTTTTCGCTTGATTACGATTTCATTTAAGTGCTTTTCGTTTATCTTAATCCCTCCTCATCCCTCCCTTGCGGAACTTCAATCGTTCCTCACCCTTTTTAAAAGGGAGGGGTATCGCGAATCTCAAGACTTCAATAACTTCATATCAAGCCCACCTTTTAAAAAGGAGGCGTGTCACAAATCTCAAGGCTTCAATAAGTTCGTGACAAGCCCCCTTTAAAAAGAGATTTAGGCGATTCCTAGATATCAAAAAACACCGTTTCGTCTTCACCTTGAATGCGAATATCAAAGCGATACACGATTTCACCATCGACTTCACTGCGTTTTGCAATCAGGGTTTGGCGGCGGACTGCCCACTCAATACTGTTGAGTACAGGATCATTGGCGTTCGCTTCAACTTCATCGTCAAAATAAATACGGGTATGCAAACCAATGTTGATTCCACGAGCAAAGAGTGCGACGGCAATATGTGGTGCTTGGATTGAGCCTTTACGCCCTGCTACAGCCCCCGGTTTAATGGTGTCAAAACTCCAAAAACCTGTTTCAAAATTTGCGCCTGTACGCCCCCAGCCCTGAAAATGAGCATCGGCTGTTTTGCCTTGGGTATCGGCCTGACTTGGATAAACCCCATTGGCATCGGCTTGCCAGATTTCCAATAAGACATCTCGTAATGGCAAACCCAGCCCATCAAACACTTGACCTTCAATACGGATGCGTTGGCCTTGAGTATGTTGCTTCACCAATTGGTTATCGAAGCTATGTTCAAATACTTCAATATTGGCTTGTTGTGGCAATAAACCGATATGTACATAAGGACCACCTGTTTGTGATGGGGTTTCCTTAATTTCCTGAAAATTCCATGCATTCATTGTGTGAGTTCCTTAAGTCAAATCATTTTCAAAATAAGTCGCACGACGACCACGTAGATGAATATCAAAGCGGTAACAACGACTATCTGATTCAATGAAATTGTTTTTATCTTCTAATGCGATCAAGGCACGACGCTGATCTTCAGATGGAATGGTTTTTAAAATCGGGCAAGTATCTATCAGGGTATCGCCCTCAAAATAGAACTGCGAAATCAAACGTTGTGCCCAACCATCTGCAATCAATGAAAAATGGATATGCGCTGGACGCCATTCATTGATTCGGTTACGCCACGGATATGGTCCCGGTTTAATGGTACGGAAAATATAAAAACCATTTTCATCAGTTAAGGTACGACCACAGCCACCAAAGTTAGGATCCATTGCGCCAATAAATTTGTCATTTGGATGGCGATAACGACCCGATGCGTTGGCTTGCCAAACTTCCAATAAGGCGTTTTTCACAGGGCGACCAAACTGGTCACGCACATAACCATGCACAATAATTCGCTCACCGACTGGGAGTCCTTCTTTGGCATAGTTCAAAATCAAATCATTGTCTTTTGCACCAAAAATTTCAGGTGAAAAATGCGGTGAAGTGACTTCAGTTAATGTTTCATTAATCGAGATCAATGCATTTTTGGGCGAGCGTAATACACTGGTTTTATAGCCTGGTGTATATGCTGGCGGGTGATCTTCTGTATTCCGTTGCGGATATGCACCCAATGTATGACTTAACATGCCTATCTCCTTAATCCTGTTGTTGTGCAGCGACAGGTTGCACTTCTATTCCGAGTTCTTTAAAAACATCTTCAGCCATGTGCATTGCAGCATTTGCGGCTGGCAGTCCCGCATACAATGAGCTGTGTAAAATCAGTTCTTTGAGTTCGTCCTTGGTAACGCCATTGTTAAAGCAAGCACGTAGATGCATTCTGAGTTCATCTTCTCGTCCCAATGCCAACAAGATAGCAATGGTGACTAAACTGCGGGTGTGCCGTGGTAAACCTTCACGTGACCACACCTCACCCCAAGCAAAACGGCTAATAAAGTTTTGAAAATCTTGGTTAAAGTCATTCAAGTTTTCTAAAGAACGACCGACATGTTTTTCACCCAAGACTTCGGTGCGGACCTGTAGTCCTTGTTGGTAACGTTGTTCATCATTCATTGAAATTGTCCCTCTTTGTGATCTTATGTCTGATCTTGAGAAAGTTAGCTTGCATCGGTATGCGCCACTAAGGATTTAACAAAAATTGCCACAGCCGCAGCGGTTGCAGGAATCATCAATAAGCTTAAAATTGCGGTAAATGACCAATCATTACCCAGCAAAACAGCACCAATCCAAGCCCCAAACACTGCGCCAAAACGGCCGATCCCTGTCATCCATGCCACACCTGTTGCACGACATTGAGTTGGGTAAAAACGGGCACTTAACGCTGGCATTGCAGATTGCGCACCATTGATTGCAACCCCTGCACATAACACCAAAATGGCCAATAATGTTGGGTTGCTGAGGCTTTGACCTACGGCAACAGCAAACAAGCCTGCGATAAAATAGAATGCTGAAATAATGCGGTTTGGGTTAAAACGATCCATTGCCCAACCAATAAATAACGCACTCAACACACCACCAAACTGGAATAGACCGCCAATAAATGCCGCGCGTTCCATGGTTGCGCCGGTTTCACGCATCAATGTTGGTAACCAACTGGTCAGTAGATAAATCACCACCAAGCCCATAAAGTAGGTTGACCATAACAACACTGTGCCTTTGGCAAATTTTTGGGAAAACAACATGCCAAATACATTTTTCTTTTGTGCCACAGCAGACTGTTCTTCTGGGATATAAAAGCTGTCAGCAAGCTGTACTTTTTCAGGCGCAATATGGCTCAGGATTTTGCGAACTTTTGCAGCATCTCGACCTTTAACAATCAAGAAACGATATGACTCAGGTAACAGCACAATCACCAATACCATCAGGATCAATGGTGAAATACCACCGAGCAAAAATAAGCTGTGCCAACCAAAGGCTGGAATCAACCAACTACTGACAAAACCACCTGTGGCCATACCCAAGTTATAACCACAAAACATACAGGTCACGAGCAGTGAACGAACACGGTTCGGGCAGTATTCTGAAAACAATGTGGTGGCGTTTGGCATTGCTGCGCCTAGACCAATACCAGTTAAAAAGCGCAGTACAACCAAACTGTCTAAGTTTGGCGCATATGCGGATGCCAAGGTAAACCCACCAAAGATCAACATTGAAATGGTTAATACAATCTTGCGTCCAAAACGATCCGCAGTAGGTCCTGAAACCAATGCACCAATGATCATTCCACCCAGTGCTGCACTCATCACAGGTCCAAGTTGAGAGCGATCAATCCCCCAATCTTGTGCCAAAGCAGGTGCAATAAAGCCCATCGCAGCCGTATCAATTCCATCAACAAATACAATGAGAAAACAAATAATTGCAATCATCCATTGATACTTGCTGATCGGTGCATCATTAATGAGTGCCTGAGCATCCATACTATTTTTTGGGGCAGCAAATTCCTGTGCCATAGTTGCCTCCTTGTAGGCGAATTCCTTTCTAACCCTAGACGGTTATATGTTCTGAATAAACTTGGACAATGCCTGATTGAACACTTGTGGTTGTTCAATATTGGACAAATGAGAAGCTGCCAAGATTTCAAGTTGACTGGTTGGAATGGATTGATGCATAAATTCTGCATCCTGAACCGTCGTTACAGGGTCATATTGACCTGCGATAATTAAAGTCGGGATTTGAATTTGATTGAGCTGATCTCGAACATCGGCATCCGCCAATGCTCGACACGCATTGGCATAGCCTTGTGTAGGCGTCACAGCTAAACTTTGAATGGTTTTTTGAGCAAGCACATCATGTGCATAATCAAAATGCTCACTAAACCAACGTGTATGTGTGGTTTTGACAATCTCAGCCAGTCCGTGTTGCTCAACGCTATCGGCACGGGTAGTCCATGCTTCAGCTGTACCGATTTTGGCGGCTGAATTTGCAACGGTGATGCTATAAAAGCGCTCAGGGTATTCAATTGCCAATGTGAGTGCAGTAATACCACCCATTGAAATTCCACAAAAATGTGCTTTTTCAATATGCCATGTATCTAAGATATCAATCACATCGTCTGCAAAGTTTTGCAGTGTACTGTTGGCAATCACATCACTCGCACCATGCCCGCGGGTATCATAAGTGATGATCTGATAGTGTTGCGCCAAAGCATCTACTTGCGCTTGCCACATACCATGATCCGTTCCGAGTGAGTTAGAAAATATAATCACTGGTGCATCTTTTACGCCTTGGATTTGAACCGCAAGTTGCTGTCCTTGACGATTGTTAATTTTCATACTGATTTTCATCATTTAGACACTCCTTGTGCTGCTTGTAGTACGGCATCAATTTGTGCCTGAATATTGCCCAAGTAAGCGGCTGGTTTGAAAATCTCATCTAATGCCTGTGCACTTAGATGGACATTCACCTCAGTCATTGCTGACAATACTGTTTTTAAATGCTGCTGTTGCGCGATGGCTTGTTGACAAGCTTGCTCAACCAAATGATGCGCATTTAAGCGTCCAATTTTGGGTGCCAGTGCCATCATTGCCGCTTCTGCCATGATCAAGCCCTGAGTACACTCAAGGTTACGTTGCATGGCTTGTGCATCGACTTGCATATGTTCAAGCACATCTGTCGTGCGTTCTAAAGCACCTGCGCATAACTGGAAAATTTCAGGAATCACTAACCATTCTGCATGCCAAGTGCCTAAAGCACGTTCATGTTCTTGCAGCATATTTTGGTAGACACTTGCCATTAATGCAGGAACACGATTGGCTGCTGCAAGTACGCAAGCTGCTGCAACTGGATTACGTTTATGTGGCATAGTGGATGAGCCACCACGACCTTTTGCAGTGGGTTCAAAGACTTCAGCAATTTCAGTTTGCATCAACAAAGACCAGTCTTTTGCCATCTTGCCGACATTACCAACGATCAGGGCAAGTACACTGGCAATTTCAACGATGCGGTCACGTTCACCGTGCCATGTACACTCAGGTGAGGTTAAATTCAACGCCGCAGCATAGGCTTTAACCACAGCTGAACCTTGATCTTGTAATGATGCCAATGAACCTACAGCCCCACCAAGTTGAGCAGTAAGTACGCGGCTTTTCATCTCGTTTAGACGATCAAGATCACGTTTAAATGCTGCAGCCCAACGTGCAAACTTATGCCCTAAGGTGATCGGTAAAGCTTGCTGCAACCAAGTGCGACCAATCATGACTTGGGCACGATACTGTTGTGCTTGCTCTAATGAAACTTGATAAGCCTGTTGTACTTGTTTTTCGATCAGCCCTAATGCATCACGGCATTGCAGAATCGTCGCTGTATCAATAATGTCTTGGCTGGTTGCGCCCCAATGCACATAACGCGCTGTGTCTTCATCGTGTTGTTTTACAATCGCAGTAAATTGCTTTACCAAAGGAATCGCAATATTTCCCGCAAGTGCCGTCGCGGTTGCCAATGCTTCAAAATCAATTTTTGCTAAGGCCTGTTGTCCAACTTGTTCAATGATGCTGGCAGCGGATGGTGGAATCACACCCACTTGTGCCTGTGCTTTTGCCAAAGCCACTTCGGCTTGGATCATATAACCCAATAAGGCATGATCGCTAAAGATTGCTGTGACATCAGGCTGATAAAATAAGCTGGCGTATAACTGGCTCATCAGATACCTCACTCAACACGTTGAATAATTAATGCAATACCTTGACCTACCCCAATACACATTGAACATAAGGCATATTCACCTTTGATCTGTTCAAGTTGATTTAAGGCAGTCGTCACCAATCTGGCACCTGATGCACCCAAAGGATGACCTAAGGCAATTGCACCACCATTGGGATTGACGCGTGCATCATCATCTGCCAAACCTAAATCACGGGTTACGGCCAAAGCTTGGGCAGCAAAAGCTTCATTTAGCTCAATCACATCCATTTGCGCTAAACTAAGACCGGCTTGTTTGAGTAGTTTCTTAATCGCAGGCGCTGGTGCAAAGCCCATAATTCTTGGTTCAACACCCACCGTGGTTGCTGCAATAATTTTGCCACGTGGTTTTAATTGGTATTTTTCTACGGCTTCATCTGAAGCAATCAATAACGCTGCTGCACCATCATTAATCCCAGAGGCATTTCCCGCCGTGACCGTGCCATCAGCTTTTACCACACCTTTGAGTTTTGTCAGTGCGGCTAAAGTGGTTGATGCACGTGGATGTTCATCGGTATCCACAAGCAAAGCCTCGCCTTTACGCTGTGGAATAGTGACAGGCACAATCTCATTTTTGAAAAAGCCTTGAGCTTGTGCTGCCGCAGTACGTTGTTGGCTGTTTAGCGCAAACTGATCTTGATCCGCACGGTTAATATCGAATTGCTCTGCCACGTTTTCAGCGGTTTGTGGCATGCTGTCCACACCATACAATTCTTTGAGTTTTGGATTGATAAAGCGCCAGCCCATGGTGGTGTCTTCAATCTTTTGACTACGTCCAAAAGCACTGTCCGACTTACCCATCACATAGGGCGCACGGCTCATGCTTTCTACGCCACCGGCAATGATTAAATCTGCTTCATTGGCTTTGATGGCGCGAGCTGCCATGGCAATTGCATCCAGTGACGATCCACATAGACGGTTCACAGTGGTTGCTGGCACTTGATAGGGCACACCCGCCAATAATGCTGACATACGCCCAACATTACGATTGTCTTCACCAGCCTGATTGGCACAGCCATAAATCACATCATCAACTTGCTGCCAATCTACCGTTGGATTACGCTGTATCAATGCTTGAATTGGAATTGCACCGAGGTCATCTGCGCGTACTGGCGCAAGACCACCGGCATAACGACCAAATGGGGTACGGATGGCATCTATGATGTAAGCGTTTTTCATGTTGTTTATATCCTTAAATAATCTCCCTTGCGCTGCTACAGCAGCAGCTCACCTCTTTGTAAAAGAAGAAGTTCCCCTCTTTCATAAAGAGGGGTTAGGGGAGATTTAATCATTCCGTTAGGAGAGATTTAATCATTCCGCAAGGGAGGGATTTATTATCCCAGTGTCGCATCAATCAACTGAGCACCCGTCAAAGCCTGTAATTCTTCAAAGCTCAGACCTGCAACTTTTTCAAGCACTTTTAAGCCATCAGTAGTCACATCAATCACGCATAGGTCGGTATAGATACGATCAACACAATGCTTACCTGTCACAGGATAGCTCAGTTCTTCAACAATTTTAGGTTCACCTTGCTTAGTCACATGATCTGTGGTGATAAAGACTTTCTTGGCCCCTACAGCCAAATCCATTGCACCACCCACCGCAGGAATCGCATCTGGCGCACCGGTATGCCAATTGGCAAGGTCGCCATTGGCTGCCACTTGGAATGCACCCAATACAGCAATATCCAGATGTCCACCACGCATCATGGCAAAGGAATCACCATGATGGAAAAACGAGCCACCCGTTAGCATGGTCACATATTCTTTGCCTGCATTAATCAGCTCAGGATCTTCTTCACCTTTGGCAGGTGGAGGACCAAAAGCCAATAAACCATTTTCAGAATGCAGGAATACATCTTTGTCTGTTGGCAG